>JAENWO010000015.1 GCA_016649925.1 Actinomycetales bacterium | reverse complement strand
GACGGCGCTGGGCCGACGTGTCCTCTGCGCCCTCGGCACGGGGCGCGGGAGGTCCGGTGCGTTCGCGCGGTCCGGTGCGTTCGCGCGGTCCGGTGCGTTCGCGCGGTCCGGTGTGCTCGCGCGGTCCGGTGTGCTCGCCCTGACCGCCACGGTCGGAGCGCCCACCGCGCTCGCGGCGCGGACCGTCGGAGCGACCACCGCGCTCGGGACGTCCGCCGCGGGAGCCGCCGTCGGACCCTCGGCCACCGACGTGCTTGCCGGTCTCGCCGACGTCCTCCACCGTCTCGGCGGAGAGCCCGGCCCTGGTCTGTTCCGAACGGGGCAGGCGACCCTTCGTCCCCTCGGGGATGTTGAGTTCCGTGTAGAAGTGCGGCGAGCTGGAGTAGGTCTCCGCCGGCTCGCCCTTGTCCAGGCCGAGCGTCCTGTCGATGAGCCCCCAGCGCGGCATGTCGTCCCAGTCGACGAACGTGACGGCGGTGCCGGTGTTCCCGGCGCGCGCGGTACGGCCGATGCGGTGCAGGTACGTCTTCTCGTCCTCGGGGCACTGGTAGTTGACCACGTGCGTGACGTCGTCGATGTCGATACCCCGGGCCGCGACGTCCGTCGCGACGAGCACGTCGACCTTGCCGTTGCGGAAGGCGCGCAACGCCTGCTCGCGCGCTCCCTGGCCGAGGTCGCCGTGGATGGCGGCGGCCGCGAAGCCGCGCTCGGCCAGGTCGTCGGCGACCTTCGCCGTCGTGCGCTTGGTGCGCGCGAAGACGATGGTCAGGCCGCGCTCGCGGGCCTGCAGCAGGCGGGCGAGCATCTCGATCTTGTCCATGGCGTGCGCGCGGTAGATGAACTGCGTGACGGCCTTGACGGTGGCGCCGTCGTCCGTGGGGTCCTGCGTGCGGATGTGCGTCGGGCGGGACATGTAGCGGCGCGCCATGGCCACGACCGGGCCGGGCATGGTCGCGGAGAACAGCATGGTGTGGCGGGTGGCCGGTGTGCGGGAGAGCAGCGTCTCGACGTCGGGCAGGAAGCCCAGGTCGAGCATCTCGTCGGCCTCGTCCAGGACGACGCACCGCACGTTGGACAGGTCCAGGTAGCCCTGCTTGAGCAGGTCGATCATCCGGCCGGGTGTTCCGACGACCACCTCGGTGCCCCTCTTCAGGGCCTCGATCTGCGGCTCGTACGCGCGGCCCCCGTAGACCTGGAGGACGCGCGCGGAGCGGTGCCGGGCCGCGGTGGCGAGGTCACCGGCCACCTGCACGGCGAGCTCACGGGTCGGGACGACGACGAGCGCCTGCGGCTTGCCGGGCTCGGGCAGCTGGTCCCAGCCGTCCTCGTCCGGGCCGACGACGCGCTGCAGCAGCGGGATGCCGAAGCCGAGCGTCTTGCCGGTGCCCGTCTTGGCCTGGCCGATGATGTCGTGTCCCTGCAGGGCCACCGGGAGGGTGAGCGCCTGGATCGGGAACGGGTGGGTGATGCCGACGTCGGAGAGCGCGGCCACGATGGGCGCGCTCACCCCGAAGTCGGCGAAGGTCTTGGCGATCTCGGCGTGGGGGTCGGGGATCTCGCCGGCATCGACGATCTCGACGACGACGTCGTCCAGGTCCGGCGTGACGACGGCGTCGTCCAGGTCCGGATCGGCCACGGCGTCAGTGGTCTGCGTGTCGTTCAACATAGGTACCTTGTCGGTCGCGGTGACATCGCCGTCAGTGCCCGCCCACGCGACGTGGGGGGTGACGGACGTCACCTGGTCGTGGTAGCCGATCGCGAGGATTCTCGTCGACGCGAGGTCGACGTGCACTGCGTGATGTACCGAGCTGACGAGGCGACCGGGCAACCGTGTACGCACAGAGTCTAGCGTGCGGCCCTGACGGGCCGATCGGGAGCCCGGTCCGGGTCCGCGGAACTACCCTGGGGACATGGTCGAACCGAGCGCCACCGTCCCCCCCGCAGGCCCGCCGTCGGAGCACCCGAGCCTGGAGGACCCCGGCTACCGCTGCGCCGTGCTCGAGCTCCTCGGCCTCCTCGCGTACGGCGAGGTGGCGGCCTTCAACCGGTTGGCGAAGGACGCCCAGCACGCCCCCGCGCTCGCCGACCAGCTCGTCCTCTCGCGGATGGCCGCGGGAGAGCTGTCCCACGTGGACGGTCTCGAGCAGTACGTCGCCTCCTTCGGCGGGGACCTCACCGCGTCCATGGAGCCGTTCCGCGGGGTGCTGGGGGACTTCGACGACCGCACCTCCCCGCGGGACTGGTGGGAGCGCCTGATGAAGACCTACATCGGTTACGGGATCGTTTTCGACTTCCAGCGCGAGGTCAGCGGCGGCCTCGACCCGCAGACCCGGGCCGTGGTGGACGGCGTGCTCGCCGACAACGGGCACGCCGACTACGTCGTGAGCGTGCTCATCCCGGCGATCGCCGCGGAGCCCCAGCTCGGCGCACGGCTGGCCCTGTGGGGACGACGTGTGGTGGGTGACGCCCTCGGCGTGGCCCAGCACGCCCTGGCCGAGCACCCCGTGCTCGCCCAGCTGGTCAGCCGGGTCCGGCCCGAGGACGACGCCGCGAAGCTGCTCAACCGGCTCGCCGGGGTGCACTCTGCTCGGATGGAGCGGCTCGGCCTGAACGCCTGAGCGGGCACCCCCGCCGACCGCGCACGAGGTGTACCCGGACCCTGCGGCCCGGGCACACACGCGTGGTCGCCGTCGTCGGCAGGGTCGGACCTAGATCGTCCCGAAGCCGACCCTGCGCGGTTCGTCGGCGCCGATCTCGACGAAGCCGAGCGCCTCGATCGGGACCACGATGCGGCGGCCCTTGCCGTCGCTGATGTCCAGGATCGCGCCCTTCTCGCCCTCGGCCGCCTTCGCCAGAGCTGCCGAGACGGCCTCGACGACGGCGTCCCCGTCGGTCGTGATCTCCAGGTTCAGCTCGCGTGCGACGTTCCTCACACCGATCGTGATCTCCACGTTGATCTCCTTGCGTCCGTCCGCGGCCGTGTTGCTCAGCGGGTCCGCGCCCATCGTAGGTGGACCTCGGGGGATGACACGATGGGGCGATGAGACGACGGGCGCTGCTGGTCGCCGTGCTGGTGGCCGCGGTGATGGTCGGCTGGCTCGTCGTACCTCGGGTGATCTCGGCCACGGCGCCCACGCGCACCGAGCCGTCCGCCATGATCGAGCGGACGACGCCGTCTGCCACGGTCACGGCGTTGGCGACCCCCGACCCGTCGCCCTCGCCCGAGCCGAGGCTTTCCGAGGGTGAGCTCGCCGACCTCGCGGCTGGGGTCCTGGGGCACGAGGTGCCTCCGTCGGCGGGCGGGACGTTCGAGGTCCTGCTTGGCTCGGAGCCCGCGCCGGCCGAGGACTCCGCCGCTGCGGTGATGACGGTCCGGATCGAGGTGGAAGCCGGTGTGCCGATCGACGTCGCCGCGTTCGGCGCCTTCGTCATGGTGACGCTGAACGATCCTCGCGGCTGGGGCAGCGACGGCTCCGTGACGTTCGCCCGCACCGACGGCACCGCCGACGTCCGGGTGGTCGTGGCCTCGCCCGCGACCGTGGACAGGATGTGCGCACCGCTGCGCACCGTGGCGCAGTACTCCTGCGGGCGCAACGGTGCCGCGGCGCTGAACGCGATCCGGTGGGTCGACGGCGCCGCGGCCTACCTCGGCGGCGGTGGCGACCTGACCTCCTACCGGCAGTACCTCATCACGCACGAGATGGGTCACCTGCTCGGCCACCCCCACACACACTGCCCGGCGACGGGGGCCGTGGCTCCGGTGATGCTCCAGCAGAGCATCACGATGGGGGGCTGCCTGCCCAACGCCTGGGTGGCTCCGTAGCCGGCGGTGTCGGTGGGACGTGGTGTGATGCCTGGATGAGGACCGCTGTACGCATGTCCCGCCCACGTGCGGCGCGCGTCCCCGTACTCGACCGCTCCCAGGCGGCAGCGCGGGACGCGATCCTCGCCGGCGGTCACCACGTGGTCCACGGTGCGCCCGGCACCGGGAAGACCCAGACGGCTCTCGCGGCGTTCACGGCCGCGCTCGGCAGCCAGAACCTCGGCGAGGCGGTGCTCCTCGTGCCCACCCGGCAGCGCGCCGCCCTCGTCCGGGACGAGGTGGCCCGGCGGCTGGACCGCACCACCGGGAGCATCCTCGTGCGGACCCCGGCATCGCTCGCGTTCTCCATCCTCCGGCTGCGGGCCAGCCACCTGGGGGAGCCGGCGCCCACCCTGATCACCGGTCCGGAGCAGGACCAGGTGCTCGCCGAGCTGATCGCCGGGCACCTCGAGGGTGAGGGCACCACGATCGAGTGGCCGGACGCCGTCGGACGGGCCACGCTCGGCCTCCGCGCCTTCCGGGACGAGCTGCGTGAGCTGCTGATGCGCGCGGCGGAGGCCGGGCTCGACGGGGCCGAGCTGGCCCGGTGGGGCGAGCAGCACGAGAGGCCGGAGTGGCGGGCCGCCGGCCAGGTCCTCGCCGAGTACACCGACGTCACCCTGCTCGGCCAGCTGACGCCGGATCGCGGGGCACGCTATGACGCCGCCACGATCGTGGACGAGGCGGTCCTCGCGCTGCGTACCTGGGAGCGCACGGTCGGTGCCCATCCGCGGCCGCGGTGGTCGTTCGTGGTGCACGACGACTACCAGGACGCCACGCTCGCCACGGCCCGGCTGCTCGACGCGATGGTGGATGACGGCGCCCGGCTCGCTCTCTTCGGTGACCCGGACGTCGCGGTACAGGCGTTCCGCGGCGGCGTTCCCGCCCTGATGCACACCGCGACCCTTCCGGCCGGCCGTCAGGTCGGGGCGTGGGAAGCTCGGAGCCACGTCCTCTCGCAGGTCTGGCGGCACCCGGAGGGCCTGCGCCGGGTGATCCGCGAGCTTTCGGACACGCTGCCCACGATGCAGGAGATCGACCGACGCCGCGCGCAGGCCCGGGACGACGGCGCCGGGGTGAGCCCGTCCGTCGACGCTGCGCCCGTGCGGACCGTGGTGCTGGCCAGCTCCGCGCAGGAGGTGGCCTACATCGCCAGGGCGTTGCGCGAGCACCACCTGCACGCCCGGGTGCCGTGGTCGGCGATGGCGGTGATCGTGCGCAGCGGAGCCGAGCTCGGTGCGATCCGACGCGGGCTGCGCACCGCCGGGGTGCCGCTGACGATGGCCGCACCCGACCGGCCCCTGCGGGAAGAACCTGGAGTACGCCCCCTGCTGGTCGCGCTCGCGTGCGTGCTGTCCCCCCGGGTGGGCCCGGAGGCGGGCACCGAGCTGTTGCTCTCCCCGCTCGGAGGCCTCGACGCCGTCTCGCTGCGGTCCCTGCGACGGGTGCTGCGGCAGGAGGAGCGGGCCGCCGGGGGAGAGCGGCACTCCGACGACCTGCTCGGGGAGGCGCTCGTCGACCCGGCCCGCACGGCGACGCTGCTGCCACGGTACCGCCGCGCCCCGCAGGCCGTGGCGCGCGTGCTGGCGGCGGGTCGCGCCGCGCTGGACGAGGAGGGCTCGAGCGTCGAGACCGTGCTGTGGGCGATGTGGGAGGCCACCCGCCTGGCGACCACCTGGCAGAAGCGCGCCCTCGCGGGGGGAGCGGCCGCGGACCGTGCCGATGCCGACCTGGACGCCGTGATGGCCCTGTTCCGGGCGGCGGAGCAGTTCGTGGACCGGACGGCCCGGTCGACGCCGGCCGGGTTCCTCGAGCACCTCGCCGCCCAGGATTTCCCCGCGGACACCCTCGCCGCCCGTGGTGAGCTCGGAGACACCGTCGCGGTGCACACCCCGGCGAGCGCGGCCGGGGAGGAGTGGGACGTCGTCGTCGTGGCCGGCGTACAGGAGGACACGTGGCCCGACCTGCGGATCCGCGACACGATCCTCGGGGCGGCCGAGCTCGCCGACATCGCCACAGCCCGGCACGTGGCCCTCTCCCGGGAGGCGGGCCCCGCCCGGCTGGACCGCTACCGCCGAGCCCGTCGCGAGGTCTACGAGGGCGAGCTGCGCACGTTCGTGATGGCGTGCTCACGGGCCCGCGGTCGGCTGATCCTCACGTCTGTGCTCGATACCGACAGCCGACCGTCTGCGTTCTTCGACCACGTCCTGCCCGATATCGACGAGCTGCCGGTGATCACCCGCGTGCCGGCCTCGTTGGACCTGCGTGGCCTCGTCGGCCAGCTGCGCGCCTCGCTGCGCCCTCTGCTGCAGTCCGGCTCCGGCTCCGGCGTCGCCGCCGCCGAGGACGTGGCCGAGGCCCGCGATGCTGCCAGGGTGCTCGTGCACCTGAGCGTACGGAACGTCGACGGCGCCGACCCCGCGCTGTGGCCCGTTCACCACGTCCCCAGCTCGGCGGGATCCCTCTGGTCCGAGGACGAAGCGGTGACCGTGACGCCCTCCGCGGTCGAGACGGCGGCCACGTGCCCGTTGCGCTGGGTCCTGACCACGTCCGGCGGCAGGACCGGCTCCTCGTCGGCGCAGAACCTCGGCAACCTCGTCCACGACATCGCCGCCCAGTACCCCGATGGCACCGAGACCGAGCTGCTCGCAGCGCTGGACGCCCGCTGGCACGAGCTGGACCTCGACGACGGCTGGCTCGGCCGGCGGGAGCGTGCACGCGGGGAGCGGATGGTCCGCAAGCTCGCCGGCTACCTCGCCTCGACGCCGCACGAGGCGCAGACCGAGGTCGCGTTCGAGGCGATCCTGGGGCGGGTGGCACTGCGCGGACGCGTGGACCGGGTCGAGCGGCACGCCGACGGGGGGGTCGAGATCGTCGACCTCAAGACGGGGTCAACACCGATCAGCGCGGCCGAGGCCGAACGCCATCCACAGCTCGGCAGCTACCAGGTGGCCACCGCGCACGGTGCCTTCGGCGAAGGTGCACCGGCCGGGGCGTCCCTCGTCTACCTCGGCAGCCCCACCAAGGCCTTCGCCACCCGGTCGCAGGGCAGCCCCGCCGGGGACCCGGACCCCCAGTGGGCCGAACGACTGCTCACCGAGACCGCGGAGACCATGGCGGGCGCGTCGTTCGAGGCGCGACCCGGACCGGGGTGCCGGCACTGCCCCGTCCGCTCGTCGTGCCCGGCGCAGCCCGAGGGTGGGCGGGTGGTCCGTCGTGACTGACACCGAGGTGGACCCCTTCACCCAGACGGACCCCCCCGGGGAGCGCAGCGCACCTCGTGACGGGGGTGCGCAGGCGTGGTGGAGCTCCGCCCGCATCGCCCAGGCACTCGGGCAGCCCCTGCCCACGGCGGAGCAGACCCGGGTGATCGAGGCCCCTCTCGCGCCGATGCTCGTGGTCGCCGGAGCCGGCTCCGGCAAGACCGAGACGATGGCTGCCCGGGTGGTCTACCTCGTCGCGAACGGCCTCGTCGCGCCCGGAGACGTGCTCGGCCTGACCTTCACCCGGAAGGCCGCCGCGGAACTCTCCGACCGGATCCGGGCACGGCTGCGGAAGCTGCGCCGCTCGGGCGTCAGGGTCGGGGACGGCGTGGAGGACCGGCCGCGGATCGCCACCTACAACTCCTACGCCGGCTCGATCGTGCGCGACCATGCGCTGCGCCTCGGCGTGGACCCGGACGCCACCCTCATCGGTGATGCGGGGAGGTTCCAGGTCGCGGCACAGATCGTCTCCTCCTGGACGGACGAGATCGAGACCGACAAGGCGCCGAGCACGGTGATCGACGCCGTCACCGCGTTGTCCGCGGAGCTCTCCGAGCACGACGTCGAGCCCGACGACGCCGCCCGGACGATGCTCGCCATCGCCGACGAGCTCGCCGACAAGGCCGCGGACCGGCCCGGTCGGCCGGCGAAGCCGAAGGCAGGCGTGGCGGAGATGATCACCTCGCTGCGCACCCGGGCGCAGCTGATGCAGCTCGTCACCGCGTTCGTCGAGCGCAAGGCCACCGACGGCGTCGTCGACTTCGGGGACCAGGTGCGCCTGGCCGCGACAATCGCGAACCGGGTCCCCGAGGTCGGTGCCAACGAGCGGTCCCGGTACCGGGTGGTGCTGCTCGACGAGTACCAGGACACGTCCGTGGCCCAGGTGCAGCTGCTTCACGCGCTGTTCTGCGGGGGCCATCCGGTGACCGCCGTCGGGGACCCCAACCAGGCGATCTACGGGTGGCGGGGCGCCGCGGCCGGCACGTTGTTCGCCTTCCCGAGCGCGTTCGGCGACGAGGCCGGCGAGCCGGCGCGCACCGAGCACCTGAGCACCGCCTGGCGCAACGACACCTCGATCCTCGCCGCCGCGAACCGGGTGGCCGGGCCGCTGCGGGCAGCGCAGTCCGACGTGGGCACGGTGCCGGAGCTGCGCGCCCGACCGGGTGCCGACGTGGGTAGGGTGCACGCCCACTTCGCCGAGACCGAGGTCGAGGAGGCCGAGGTGGTCGCGGAGTTCCTCAGGACGCACTGGTCACCGGAGGAGGGGCGCACGGCGGCGGTGCTCTGTCGCAAGCGTCGGCAGTTCGAGGCGATGGAGCCCGCGCTCCGGGCTGCAGGCCTGCCGTGCGAGGTGGTCGGGCTCGCCGGGCTGCTCTCCACCCCGGAGGTCAGCGACATCCGCTGCGCGCTCCAGGTGGCGCACGATCCCTCGCGCGGGGATGCGATGATGCGCCTGCTCACCGGACCCAGCGTGAACCTCGGGGCGGCCGACCTGTACGCGCTCTCCCGCTGGGCGAAGTCCCAGGCACGCGCCTACACCCGCGCCGGCGACGACCGCGCCGAGGCGGAGGTCCTCGAGGAGGCCGAGCAGTCCAGCATCGTCGAGGCGGTCGATGTCCTGCCCCGCGAGACGTGGCAGACGAGCGACGGTCGCACGCTGAGCCCGACGGCGCGGGACCGGCTGCGCCGCCTGGGCGACCAGGTCCGGCAGATCCGTTCCCTGACCTACCTCTCGATGCCGGAGCTCGTCACCGCCACCGAGCAGATCCTCGGTCTGGACATCGAGGTGGTGGCCCACGTGCCGGGGTCGATCGGGCACGCCCGGCGACACCTGGACACGTTCACCGCCGTCGCGTCGGCCTTCGCGGGGGACGCCGATGCCCCTACGCTGGGTGCCTTCCTCGCGTGGCTCGATGCCGCGGCCGACGAGGAGCGGGGCCTGGGCATCGTCGAGGCCGAGCCTGACCCGACGGCGATCCAGATCATGACCGTGCACGCCGCGAAGGGTCTGGAGTGGGACACCGTGGTGGTCGCCGGGCTCAACGACGGGGACTTCCCGGCCGTGCTGCTGGACCGCGCCGGCACCCCGAGTGCCAGCGGCTGGCTCACCGCGCTCGCCATCCTGCCGTACGAGCTGCGCGGTGACCGCGCGTACCTGCCCGAGCTCGACGTCGACGGAGCCCACACGCACGGCGAGATGGAGGCAGCCCGGGTGGCGTTCCGTGCTGCCGAGGGTGGTCGCGAGATGACGGAGGAGCGCCGGCTCGCCTACGTCGCCCTGACCCGCGCGAAACACACGCTGCTGCTCACCGGAGCGTTCTGGCAGGACCGCAAGAGCGCCTCGACGCCGTCCCGGTTCCTACGGGAGCTGATCGCTGACGGCCTCGCCGAACCGGGTGGGGACTTCCCCGAGCGTCCCGTCCACGAGGAGAACCCCACCACCGCGCAGGTGCACCTGTCCCACTGGCCCGCTCCCGCCGTCGCCGAACCACAGGTGTGGCGTGACCTGTGGTCAGAGCCGGACCGGGAGCCCGATGGGACGGCGGGATCCGAGCACGCCCGGCAGTGGTGGCGGGACGCGGAGCTGCTCCTGGCTGAGCGGGACGAGCGCGCCGGTGGCGAGGTGCCCCTGCCGGCGCACCTCTCGGCGTCGGCCGTGGTCAGTCTCAGCGCGGACCCGGCGTCCTTCGTGCGCGACCGCCGCCGGCCGATCCCGCGCCGACCCAGCGTCCAGGCCCGCCGGGGGACGCGGTTCCACGCCTGGGTGGAGCAGCACTTCGGTGCCCGGGCGCTGATCGAGCTCGACGCGCTCCCGGGTGCGGACGACGAGGTCACCCCCGAAGACCTCGAGCTCACCGAGCTGCAGCGCGCGTTCCTCGCCTCGCCGTGGGCGGCCCGTTCGCCGATCGCCGTCGAGGCGGACATCGAGACGCCGGTCGCCGGGATCGTCATCCGGTGCCGCATCGACGCCGTCTTCGCGGAGGGTGACGGGGTGCGCATCGTTGACTGGAAGACGGGCTCGCCCCCGACGGGGGAGGACGCCAGGCGCTCCAGGCAGATGCAGCTCGCGCTGTACCGCATTGCCTGGTCGAGGCTGCACGCCCTGCCGCTCGAGCGGGTGCAGGCGTCCTTCCACTACGTCGCCACCGGCACGACGGTGAGCGCGGACAAGTTCGACGAGGCGCAGGTCTCACGCATCCTTGCCGAGCTCGTCGGAGACTGACGGGTCCGGCCGCCGGCTCAGTCGCGCGTGGGCGGGATCTCCATCGTCGGGGTGTCGTCGCCCCCGCGGCGCGGCTGCGCACGTCCGTGCTCCGGCTCCTGCCGCCCTGGGTCCGAGGAGCCGTCCGGAGGGACGTCCGGCGCCGGTTCCTCGCCCTCGTCGGGCTCGTCCGAACGGCGCGCGCCAGCCCGCGGGTGCAGACCGGTATCGCGGGTGTCCGTCGCGCTGCGGGCGTGCGTCGCCGCGCGGTCCGGATACTGCACGGGATGCTCAGCGGCGTCGTCGTCAGCGCGCATGATCTCGTCGAACGACGGCGGTTCCGCAAAGTCCCGTTCCGCCAGCTCCTTGAACACCTCGGACTCGTGCAGGCGCGGCTCCGGGACGGTGTGCTCCTCGACGGCACGGTCCGTGAAGGGGTGGTCCTCGACGGCCGGGCTCTCCACGTCCCGATCCTCGACGGGCTCGTCGGCGCCGTCGGACCGAAGCACGCGGCGCTCCCGGGCGCCGGCCCCGAGGTCGACGTCCGCGTCCACCCACCCGGTGTCCTGGTCCGCGTCCACCCACCCGGTGTCCTGGTCCGCGTCCACCCACCCGGATGCGTCCTCGGACTCCTCCACCACGAGGGCGTCCGGGACCACGACCGGCTCGGTGTACCCGACGGGCGGTTCCTCGGCCACCGCCTCGTCCAGGTCATGCAGCATCTGGACGGCGTCGTCGATGATGTCGCCGTCCCGGTGCCGCACCCCGTGCAGCAGCCAGCGAGCCACCGCGAGCTCGCTGGCGAGCAGCGCCCGGGCGGCGAGGTGGGCGTCGGACCGTTCCGTCCGCGCCAGGGCGTAAGCCTCCAGGATCGCGTCCAGGGAGTCCTCGGGTGCGGAGGAGAGGAGCCAGGCCAGGTCGTCGGCCGGGTCCGCGACACGCGCGTCCGACCAGTCGATGATCGCCACCACCTCGCCGTCGGCCACGAGGACGTGCTCAGCAGCGAGGTCGCCGTGCACCGGCGTCGCGCGGAAGCGCCATAGGCGGACGTCCTCCAGGGCGTGCTCCCACCGACGGAGCAGTCCGACCGGGACGTGGCCGGTATGGGCCGCCTCGTCCACCTCCGCCAGGCGTCGCAGGCGGTAGGTCTCCGAGTCGTAGTGCGGCAGCCCCGCATCGGAGACGAGGGAGTCGGGCAGCTCGTGCAAGCTCGCTATCGCCCGGCCCACCTGCGCGGCGAGACCAGGGCCCCCGGAAAGCGACTGCAGAGGGAGCGGCCGACCGAGGAGCTCGCGGTAGACCATCGCGCGCCCGCCCTCGGGGAGTGGCGCGAAGCCGACCGGGCGGGGGACGTCGAACGTGATCTCACCGGCGTCAGCGGCCTGGGCGAGTGCGGTGAGCAGAGCCACCTCGCCCTCCATCGCGGCGCCGGCCGCGGCGTTCTTCGGGGCTCGCACCATCCAGCGGCGGCCACCGGCGTCCATCAGACCGGTGACGTCGAAGTCCGCACCGGGGTGGCGTGGCGGCCTGGTCGCGACGACGTCGAGGCCGGGGACCGCGACGGTGGCCAGTGCGGCCAGCGCGAGGGGGGAGCGGGAGGGGTTCGACTCGGACACCACTCCACGGTAGGTGCAGCGCGTGGGATGCGTGGGCCGCTCTGCTCGGCGCGTCTCGTCTCGTCTCGTCTACGGTGAGTGCGTGGACTCGGACTACCTGCCCCTGTCGCGGTCCCGGGCGGACCGCGACGCACACTCCCGTACCTCCCCCACGCTCCTTGCGGAGCTTGTGGCGGACCCCAGCACGAGGGTGCTGCGGGTGCACCGGGGCAGGGTCGCGACCCTCGAGGGCGCCTCCGGGGGCGACGTCGGCCTCAGGTTGGGCACGCCCGGAACCCTGACCGAGGGAGCCCAGCTCGTCTACCTCGGCCGGGACCAGGATGCTCGCTACGTCGCCGAGATCGTGCCTGACGTCGGCGGCGCCGCACCACAGGGTGAGCCGTCCCGGGTGGGTGACGACCCGCAGGGCGGTATCGCGCCGCAGTTCTCCCAGCTCCGGGAGATCGGATGGCAGCTGCCTGCGCGTGATGCGGGGCTGGCTGCGACGGCGTTGGCGCTGGCGAACTGGCACGCTACCCACACCCACTGCCCGCGGTGCGGAACGCCGACCGAGGTGGTCGAGGCGGGCTGGGTGCGGCGCTGTCCGGCGGACGAGTCGCTGCACTACCCGCGCACCGACCCCGCCGTGATCATGGCGGTCGTCGACGACGCCGACCGGATCCTGCTCGGCCACGCGGTGAACTGGCCCGAGGGACAGTTCTCGACGTCGGCCGGGTTCGTCGAGCCGGGGGAGTCGCTCGAGGCCGCCGTCCGGCGCGAGGTGCTCGAGGAGACAAACATCATCGTGGGCGCGGTGACCTACCGCGCGAGCCAGCCGTGGCCGTTCCCGGCCTCGCTCATGCTCGGCTTCCGCGGCCGAGCGCTGACGGGTGATGTTCGGCCCGACGGGCTCGAGATCACCGCGGCCCGGTTCTTCACCCGCGAGGAACTCGACTCGGCCGCCGCGGCGGGGGAGCTGAGGCTCCCGGGCCGCACCTCGATCGCCCGCGGGCTGATCGAGGAGTGGTTCGGCGGACCGCTGCTCGACTGAGCCGACCGTGGTCTGGGCTGCGCGGACCGACGGACCGACGAACCGACGGACCGACGAACCGACGGACCGACGAACCGACGAACCGACGAACCGACGAACCGACGAACTCGGCAGTTCGCTCGTGAGCTCGTCACTGCGGGTGACTACCTCACGCACAAACTGCCGAGTTCACGAGATGCCCCGGGCGGCCGGCGTCAGATCAGGTCCGACACCGTCAGCCGCGTCCGGCGGCGTCAGACGCCGAGACGTTCCTGGACCTGGGCGAGGGAGGGATTCGTGGCGGCGGAACCGTCCGGGAACAGCACGGTCGGGACGGTCTGGTTGCCGTTGTTGACCTTCTCCACGAACGCCGCCGCGCCGGGCACCTCCTCGATGTTCACCTCGGTGTAGCCGATCCCCGCCTTCGTGAGCTGGGACGTCAGCCGACGGCAGTAACCGCACCAGCCGGTGGAGTACATCGTGATGGTGCCAGCCTCAGGAGCGGTGGTCGTCAAGGGTCCTCCAGCGTCGTCGAGCGGCCCCGTTCCGGAGCCCTTCGTGATGGTTCTCCCTGAGATCAACCGGCCATCCGATGCGGATGTTCCCGGGTCCGGCGACGTCTGCGGTGGCGCATGCGGCGCGGCGCGACCCCGCCGTCGAGGTCCGGCGCTGTGGACCGGGGGTCTCGATGTCGGACGGGCTGACACAATCGAGGGGATGTCCGCACCCACCCTTCCCGGCGCTGAGCAGCTGCTCGCCGCCCTCGACGACGACCAGCGCGCGGTCGCCTCCCACCTCTCCGGCCCGGTGTGCGTGCTGGCGGGCGCCGGGACCGGGAAGACCCGAGCAGTCACCTACCGGATCGCCCACGGCGTGGTGACCGGCGCCTACAACCCCACGACGGTGCTCGCCGTGACGTTCACCGCGCGCGCGGCGGGGGAGATGCGCTCCCGGCTGAGGGACCTCGGCGTTTCCGGCGTGCAGGCACGGACGTTCCACGCAGCCGCACTGCGCCAGCTCTCCTACTTCTGGCCCAGTGCGATCGGCGGCGGCATCCCGAGGATCGCCGAGCACAAGGCCCCGCTGATCTCCGAGGCGGCCGGCCGGCTCGGACTCGGCGTCGACCGGATCGCCATCCGGGACCTGGCGTCCGAGATCGAGTGGGCGAAGGTCTCCCTCGTCACGCCGGACGACTACGTCCGGGCCGCCTCCTCGGCTGGGCGGGAGGGGGCCGCCGGGCACGATCTCACCACGATCGCTCGGCTGCTGTCGGTGTACGAGGACGCCAAGACCGAACGGAACGTCATCGACTTCGAGGACGTGCTCCTGCTGACCGTCGGCATCCTGGCGGAGCGTGACGACGTCGCCGCCACGGTCCGCTCGCAGTACCGGCACTTCATCGTCGACGAGTACCAGGACGTCTCGCCGCTGCAGCAGCGGCTCCTCGAGCTGTGGCTCGGCGGTCGCCAGGAGATCTGCGTCGTCGGGGACGTCTCCCAGACGATCTACTCCTTCACCGGGGCTTCGCCCCGTCATCTGACCGAGTTCCCGCGCCGCTACCCGAAGGCGGAGGTGGTGCGCCTGGTCCGGGACTACCGCTCGACCCCGCAGGTGGTCTCGCTCGCGAACGCCGTCCTGGCGCGGGCCGGGCGGGCCCGGAACGTCGCTGCCGTCGAGCTGCAGGCCCAGCGTCCCTCCGGACCGGGGGTGCGGTTCGAGACGTACGACGATGACGAGGCCGAGGCGCGCGGCGTCGCCGCCCGGATCGCCGAGCTGATCCGCGGTGGGGTCCGGGCCAGCGAGGTCGCGATCCTTTACCGCACCAACGCCCAGTCCGAGGCGTACGAGCAGGCACTCAGTCAGGCCGGCGTCGGGTACCTCGTGCGTGGCGGGGAGCGGTTCTTCTCTCGCCGCGAGGTTCGCGACGCCCTCGTGCTCCTGAGGGGCGCCGCCCGCAGCCAGAGTGATGGCACGATGCCCGACCTGGTGCGCGACGTGCTCGCCAGCGCCGGCTGGACCCTCGAGCCTCCGTCGGCCCGTGGCGCTGCGCGGGAGCGCTGGGAGTCGCTGAACTCGCTCGTCTCGCTGGCCGAGGACATGGCCGCGACGCGGGGCGCCGACATGGCTGCCTTCGTCGCCGAGCTGTCCGAACGGGCCACCGCTCAGCACGCGCCGACCGTCGAGGGTGTCACCCTCGCCTCCCTGCACGCCGCCAAAGGGCTCGAGTGGGACGCCGTCTTCCTCGTCGGAGTGAGCGAGGGGTTGCTGCCGATCTCGCTCGCCGACGGGGAGGACGCGATAGCGGAGGAACGTCGCCTGCTCTACGTCGGCGTCACCCGCGCCCGCGAGCACCTCCAGCTCTCGTTCTCCCGCTCCCGCACGGCGGGCGGGCGAGGAACCCGGAAGCGCTCGCGGTTCCTCGACGGCATCTGGCCGCAGGAGGAGGACGGGACGGGACGCGGCGGGAGGCACACCGGCACGCGCGCCGCGAAGCGGGACGCCCTGCAGACGGCACTGGCCGAGGGTGACGCCGACCCGGAGATCTTCGAGCGCCTGCGCGTCTGGCGCGCCGACGTAGCCCGCGAGATCGACAAGCCGGCGTTCACCGTGCTGCATGACACCACGCTCCTCGCGATCGCGTCCGCACAGCCGCGCGAGCTGCGACATCTCGCCATCCTGCGGGGGATCGGGCCCACCAAGCTCGAGGCGTACGGAGCGCAGATCCTCGCCGTCGTCAGGGGTGAGGGGCCCGCCGGAACGAGCACCTGAGCACTCGTCGGAGGAAATCTGGAAAAAGGTCTTGGCCTCGCCCGAGGTCGCGTCGTAGGCTTACCGACGTTCCTGATCAACCGGACCTCGCCCAGCCAGCGACAAGGGTCCCCGCAACCCGAGGAGGTGAGCACCTGATGGAGGTCTACACCACAGCCAGCCTGTCGATGACCGGCGCCGCTGTCGGCACGTCCCCGGTGTTCGTCTTCCGTGGTGCCGACTGCCCGTTCGGGGTGCCTTTGATCGCCCCCGACGGCGGCGCCGGTCACCGCAGCGCCATGCCCAGCTCCAAGGCCAGAGCTCTGTAGCAGCCCAGCTGCGCACAGCCGAAGCCGCGGAGCCCTCCCAGGGTCCGCGGCTTCTTCTTTCCCGAGCATGTCCT
>JAENWO010000176.1 GCA_016649925.1 Actinomycetales bacterium | reverse complement strand
CATCGCGCCCAATCCCCTGAGGCATCGAATGGTTGTCCCAAATCCCAGGACGCGGGACACCGTGTACTGTCTGCTCATGCTCAAGGGCGAAGACATCGTCGTGCTACTCAAGCTGACCGGAGGCGCGCGGGACTGGACGGTCCGCGCTCTTGAGGAAGGGACCGGCGTCCCGCGAAGCGTGGCGCACCGTTCGTTGAAGCGACTCGGCGAAGCCGGCCTGGTCGACGAAGGGCACCGTCGGGTGCTGCTCACGCAGTCAGAGGAGTTTCTGGTCCACGGGCTCAAGTACGTGTTTCCTCCCGCGTGGAGAGGCGAAGCTCGCGGAACGCTGACGGCTTGGGCTGCCCCGCCCCTCGCGGACGTCATCTCTTCCTCAATGCAGGTGCTTCCACCGGTGTGGCCAGATCCCCTGGGCAACGCCCGCGGCCTGGCGCTCCTGCCTCTTCATCCAGCAGCATCCGAGGCCGCACGACGTGACCCGGAGCTCGGTGAGCGACTCGCGCTCGTCGACGCCCTGCGCGCGGGCGACGCTCGGATTCGCGGTGTCGCCAAGGAGTTGCTACTCGCAAAGCTCGGTGGGGTTGCTCACTCAGGCGCATGAGGCCAGGAAGATGGTTGGAGTGAGCACGGGAGGTTTTGGATCTTCTAGCCCGGTGAGGTGGGTGTCGCCGGAGACGATGCAGTCGGCGTGGGCTGCTCGGGCGAGCGTGACGAGGTAGTCGTCTTTGGGGTCCGGTGTCAACCCGGGCTCGGCGGGCGGATCTGGAAGCACGGTCGCGTCTTCACGGAGACCATCAAGGAGCGCGGTGATCTCAGGGTCGCTGATGGAGCGGCTGAACTTCGGTCTGCGCAGGACACGTTCAAGCTCGGCGAGGAGCTGTGGGCTGACGATCAGCTCGTACTCCTCGTTCGTCCATGCCAGAAGCACCTGCGCTGGTGTCCCAGCCGGAGAGAGGAGCGCAGCGACGTAGACGTTGACATCAAGAACGACACGCCGCATTCAGCGACGGGCGGCATGCTGCTCGGAGACGGCCAGACGCATCGCTTCGTCCTCATCCATGCCGTCACCGGCAGCAGCGCGGTCAGCCAGGATCGTGCGGACGCGTTCGCGGCCGTCCAGGAGCTGGAGGTAGCGTTCGTAGGAGAGCACCACCCCCTCGGGGCGCCGACGAGCACCGATGACGACCGGCTCCGCGTCGGCACCTTCAGCGCGAAAGCCGGCCAAGAGCGTCGGGAGCTGTTCACGGGCTTCGCGGGTGGCGAGCACTTCATGGGGCTTGCGGCTCATGCGACCCATCGTACCAAAGGTGTACACGTTTCGGTACATCTTGTGCGACGCGCAGGCGGGTCGGGATCTCAGGCACTCTTCGCCAAGAGTGCCTGAATCCCGGCTAATCCCGGGCAATCCCGGGCAATCCCGGCTAATTACCACGTCCCACGGTGTCTCGCGGAGGCCGCGAAATCCCTGCAAAACACCACGTTCGCAGAACATCGAGCTGGTGTTTGTGGTCCAGGCGGTCGCGGGTTCGAGTCCCGTCGCTCACCCTCATACGAAAGCCCTGCAAATCGTCGGGTTCTTTCGTTTGCGGGGCGCGCTTTTTCCCCGCGTTTTTCTTCTCCGTTTCAGGCACTAGTGCCTGAAAACGCCTAGATACGCCGGGATTGGCCGGGATTGGCCGGGATTCACGCTTTGTGGGTGGCGCTGTGCCAGGGCGCCCACATTCGTGCCAGGGGTCGCTTTCCCATCCTTGGCGGAGCTACGGTCGCGCGGCACCCAACCAAAGCAGGTGCCCCCCGCGACCGTTCAAGCGGCCCGGGGGGGCGTGGCACCGAAGGAATGAGCTTCGGTACAGCGACAAGTCTAAGCATCGTCTCTGGGCGATTGCCTGGCGCTGCACCGGCCCACCCGAAGTGCCTCTGACTCCCGAGGAGGGAAAACAGATGGCATCCATCACATTGCACGTCCCGGCCGGGCTGGTCGAGACGATCCACGACGAGCTATTGCGGTATCGAGACGTTCAGTTCGATGTTCTGGGGTCTCGTCCACCGCGAGACCGCAGCGCCGGGCAGCGCAGGGCGGCGAACTTGGTCTGCGCAGTCGACATCGCCCTGCATTCGGTTCCGTGGGACGACATCCGCCCGAACCAGTCGGTCACGTTGACCGCCGACGACGGTCTGCTCGTGGAGATCGTGTTCGGCGCGCTGCTCGGCGAGGCTGACCGGCTCGTCGTCGAATGTCACCGAGGATCGGCTGACCAGTTCGACGCGGTCGAGGTGACCGAGCGGCTGAAGAGCTTGGGTGGGCTGGTGAGGCTCCATGTCCAAGCGCGTCTTGGCGTTCGACGTAGCCGCGTAGTTGGAGGTCGGCCAGGGCCTTTGATGTGGCCTGTTGGGAGATCCCGAGCGACCGCGCGAGGACGGTCCCTGTTGCCGTGCCAGTGGCTAGGCGGCGGAACACCGCTCGATCCGAGGCGCGCATGTCGTAGCCATCGTGGATGAGGCGTCGTGCGATCTCGTCCTCCATCGCGCGGCCCGCCAAGAGCGCGGCGAGTACGAGATCAGGGTGATGGCGCGCGCGAGGGTGGGGCTGGACTGCAGGCATGTCAGCTCTCGCCCCACAGCTGCATGAGACGCAGTGTCGCTCGGGTCGGGACGATGTACGCACCGTGGGGACGCAGCAGCCCAGCGCGGGTCAGGCTGCGGATCGCGTCCTGCACGCCGGTGGCGTCGGCGCCCGGGATCGAGCCGTCGGCCAGTTCGCGGATCGCTTCGGCGAGGGTGAGTTGCACGGGGTACAGGGAGGCCAGGTGGGCGACGACGGCGAACTGGATCGCGTCGTCCTGGCGTTCGAGCAACGTGCTGTCGCCCGGCTGATGGGCCGGGATAGGCTGAGAGAGCATTGGAGCGAAACCTCCTGTGCCAGCCCCGGGGACGTTTGCGCGTCGCCCGGGGCGCTTTGTGTTTATCTCCCGGACCATAGCACGAGCGACTGCTAAGGCAGTCGCTATTCGCTAAGGGTCGCTGCATGACGTGCCGGCTCGGTCATGGATAGCGTTCGCTCCATGTCCGATGCCGAGCGCAGCCGAGTCAAGCGAAACATGCGCTTCGATCACCCATCGTGGAATCGACTCATGGCGACCGTCGACGCGGCAAACGCACAGGGCATGAAGACCAATGCCCGCGAAGTTGCCGAAGCGCTCATCCGCTTCCATGCACCGGAGGCGCCGGTCGACGCCGCCCAGCTGGTGCAGTCCTTTCGCGTCGCGCAAGCCGCGGACGAAGAGGTTCCGCCCGCGGCATAGCCCGGCTATGTCCGGCACCCGGTGCATCTGGTGTGTGGGAATGGCGAAGCCATGTCGATGGTCTGTGGGAATGGCGAAGCCATGTCGATGGTCTGAATGCGGTGGGCTGAGCTGGGAGCAGGCGGTCGCATGGGGAGGCTGCTCGGCGCGCATGGTCGGTGTCATGTGTCGCCTTGTTGGTATGGACGTCGAGCGGGTTCCTGGTCGGGTCATCGTCGCTCTTGGCCACGTGAGCGCTGGGGTTGCATGGGGCGGCTGGCCTGGGCTCGCTGTAGGTGCAAGGAACGAGGACCGGGCGTGATGGCTTCGGCAGAACCCCGGACACCGAGAGATCTGGGTAGGGGGCGGACGTCGCCGCTCACCCGCGGCGACGTGCTCAGCGCCGCCGAGGTCGCCGCGCTGCTCGGCTGCTCACGTCGCCACGTCTACCACCTGGTCGACCGCGACCAGCTTCCCGGCGCCCGCCGGCTCGGTCACCGCGTCCTGATCGTCCGCCCTGTACTTGAGGCGTGGCTCCTCGGTGGGGACCCCGGTCTCTCAGCGCTCTCACGTCAGGTGCGTTGAGGCCACTTTCGCCGAACGTCCTGGCGGACGGGGGCTACGCGCTCGTGTCCAGCGCGGCGCCTGGGGCGCGCGCCGGGATGGTGTGGTGGGCGCGCCAGGCTCGAGCCATGCGCACGTCGTAGGTGACGAGCGCTGAGATGTCGCTCGGGAGTTCGGGGTAGTGGCCGCGCGCGGCCAGTTCGGCGGTCGCGACGTGCAGCGCGTCGAGTGAGCGAACGGTGCTCGGCTGGATGCTCGCTCCATGATCGAGCACCTCTGCGGTGACGTCGAGCAGGAGGACGGCCGCGAGGACGGCGCGGGCACGACGCTCGGCCGCCGCGGACGGGTCAGCGATCGCGACCGCGCGCAGGACCTCGGTGTGGGCCAACGCACTCGATACGAGCAGGTCCCATCCCTCGTGCAGAATCGCCGTCCGCAACGCGAGGGTCTGCGGCTCGGCGACGACGAGCTTGACCAGCGCCGAGGAGTCCAAATAGGCCCCACGCAGTGGGGCCGCGCTGCGCGCCGGCACGCTACCCAGCGGCCGCGCGTGGGGGGCGCTCAGACTGCGGCGCGTCGCCACGCAGGCGATCCAAGGCGTCGCTGGCCGCTGTGTGCCGGCCGGCGTGATCGACGGCAGCGTTCAGTACCGCCGCCGCGTTGGGTGCGGGCACGTTCGGCTTGTTCACCGTAGACGCCATCAGACGATGGTAGCTCCTCATCAATGCGGGGTCGAGGCGAGACGGGAAGGGGAGAGGGCAGCGGGCTCGCTCGGTCTGCTGAACGCGGCATTCATCGCGGCGATGGCACGCATGTCGACCTTGCCGTGCACGTCCTCGCACGCCGATCCCGTAGTCCCCAGACCAACATTGCGTAGACGTTCGCGGGCCGCTTCGATGATCGCAAGGCAGCCGGGCTCTGCGGGCCGCTATGAGACGATTGAGGGTCGCTCGCCCCTCTGGCGTCACTCGAGAGCCCGTTGGCGGCTGGTCACCGCGGTCGCGGGCGGGCACGACGTCGCCGGTGGCCGCCCGCACGCTGACCAGCGCTGACGGCGAAGGGCGGGCGTATGGCCGGCGATGGGCTCGGCGTAGCTGGCGGCGCCGACTGTGTCCAGGTCAGAGGCTGCCGTAGGCAGGGAGAGAGCTGAGCATGTTCGAACCTGGCCAAACCCGGTCACACCGTTCGGCACCGTTCATGTCTCGTGTTCAATGTTGTGGCCCATGTGCATGTTGCCGTCGTCGTCGGTGTGGGATCGCATCAGCCAACGCTCGCCAACGATGATCGCAAGGATGCCGACTGCGGCAAAGACGAGGATGGTGGGATCGGACGTGGCCTTGATCCACACGAAGGCGGACAGGACGATCACGTCGAGGACGATGGCTGTCGCCACGATGGATACGCGGAATTCGATGCGGTTCCGAAGGTGGCGGATGAGACCCCAGTGGATGGCAATGTCCATGATCAGGTAGAAGATTTCCCTTCCCAAGACCAAAGTCCTGTTTCAGAAGTCACCGTCAAACCCGGGATGGCTCAGTCAAGGGGTTTGCCCCAGGTGGCTCAGTAGGCGCCACGGATGACCGTGACGCGACCGACTGAAACGATGTTCGCCATGGACTTGGTCCTGCTTCTGCTCATCATTCTCATCGTGCTCGCACTGGTGGGGAGCGTCGCGGTCAGCCCGTTGCTGCTCGTGCTCGTCGTCGTCTTTGGTGATCTTC
>JAENWO010000456.1 GCA_016649925.1 Actinomycetales bacterium | reverse complement strand
GCACAACCTGCGCGATATCTCTGTCGACCTGCCGCGCAACAGCCTCATCGTGTTCACCGGGCTCTCCGGGTCGGGCAAGTCGTCCTTGGCCTTCGACACGATCTTCGCCGAGGGCCAGCGTCGCTACGTCGAGTCCCTGTCCTCGTACGCCCGCCAGTTTCTCGGGCAGATGGACAAACCCGACGTCGACTTCATCGAGGGCCTCTCGCCCGCCGTATCGATCGACCAGAAGTCGACGAACCGCAACCCGCGCTCCACGGTCGGCACGATCACCGAGGTGTACGACTACCTGCGGCTGCTGTTCGCGCGCGCCGGGACGCAGTACTGCCCGGTGTGCGGGGAGCGGGTGACCGCCCAGGCGCCGCAGCAGATCGTCGACCGGCTCCGCGAGATGCCGGAGGGCACCCGCTTCCAGGTCCTCGCCCCCGTGGTCCGCGGCCGCAAGGGCGAGTACGCCGACTTGTTCCGCGAGCTGCAGTCGAAGGGGTTCGCTCGTGCCCGGGTGGACGGCGAGGTGGTCCAGCTGGCCGAGCCGCCGACGCTGGAGAAGAAGCTCAAACACACGATCGAGGTCGTCATCGACCGGCTCGTGGTGCGGGAGAACATGCGGCAGCGGCTGGCGGACTCGGTCGAGACGGCCCTCAGGCTCGCGGAGGGTCTCCTCGTCGTCGAGCTCGTCGACCTCGAGCCCGAAGACCCGGACCGCGAGCGGCGCTTCTCCGAGAAGCGCGCCTGCCCGAACGACCACCCGCTCTCGCTCGAGGAGATCGAGCCGCGGACCTTCTCGTTCAACGCTCCGTACGGCGCGTGCCCTGAGTGCACCGGCCTCGGCACCCGGCTCGAGGTGGATCCCGACCTCGTCGTGCCCGACGAGGAAGTGACCCTCGCCGGTGGGGCGATCGCCCCGTGGGCACAGGGCACGTCGCAGTACTTCGACCGGATCCTCGTCGCGCTCGGTGAGGAGCTCGGGTTCTCCGTGGACGTGCCCTGGCGCGCGCTGCCGCAGCGGGCGAAGGACGCCGTCCTGTACGGCAAGGACCACAAGGTGCACGTGAGGTACCGCAACCGGTGGGGCCGGGAGCGGGCCTACTCCACGGGCTTCGAGGGCGTCATCTCCTTCCTCGAGCGGCGCCACTCCGAGACGGACTCGGAGTGGTCGCGCGAGAAGTACGAGGGGTACATGCGGGAGGTACCGTGCCCGGTGTGCGAGGGCACCCGGCTCAAGCCGGAGGTGCTCGCCGTCCGGATCGGCGAGAAGTCGATCGCGGACGTGTGCATGCTGCCGATCAACGAGGCGAAGGTCTTCCTCGACGCCCTCGAGCTGGGGGAGCGCGAGCGTGCGATCGCCGGGCAGGTGCTCAAGGAGATCCACGCCCGACTGGGGTTCCTGCTCGACGTCGGGCTGGACTACCTCTCGCTGTCCCGCGCCGCGGGCACCCTCTCCGGCGGGGAGGCGCAGCGGATCCGGCTCGCGACCCAGATCGGTTCCGGCCTCGTGGGCGTCCTCTACGTCCTGGACGAGCCGAGCATCGGGTTGCACCAGCGGGACAACCGCCGGCTGATCGAGACCCTCACCCGGCTGCGGGACCTCGGAAACACGCTCATCGTCGTCGAGCACGACGAGGACACGATTCGCGCGGCGGACTGGATCGTCGACATCGGTCCCGGCGCGGGCGAGGAGGGCGGCCACATCGTCCACTCCGGCGACTACGCGGGCCTGCTCGCGAACGAGCGGTCGATGACCGGCGCCTACCTGTCCGGGCGGCGAAGCATCCCCATGCCGACGGAGCGCAGGGCGCCGGAGGAGGGTCGTCTCGTCACCGTGGAAGGGGCGCACGAGCACAATCTCCAGGACGTCACCGTCTCCTTCCCCCTCGGCTGCTTCGTCGCCGTCACCGGCGTCTCCGGCTCGGGCAAGTCCACCCTCGTCAACGCGGTGCTGTACAACGTGCTCGCGAACGAGCTGAACGGCGCGCGGACCGTGCCGGGACGGCACAAGCGCGTGACCGGGCTGGAGCAGCTGGACAAGGTGGTGCACGTCGACCAGAGCCCGATCGGGCGCACCCCGCGCTCGAACCCCGCGACGTACACAGGCGTCTGGGACCATGTGCGGAAGCTCTTCGCCGAGACGACAGAGGCGAAGGTCCGTGGCTACCTGCCTGGCCGGTTCTCGTTCAACGTCAAGGGCGGGCGCTGCGAGGCGTGCTCCGGTGACGGCACGCTGAAGATCGAGATGAACTTCCTCCCCGACGTGTACGTCCCGTGCGAGGTGTGCCACGGCGCCCGCTACAACCGCGAGACGCTCGAGGTGCACTTCAAGGGCCAGACGGTTGCGGACGTGCTGAACATGCCGATCGCCACGGCGGCGGACTTCTTCAGTGCCGTGCCGTCGATCTCGCGCCACCTGCGCACGCTGGTGGACGTCGGCCTGGGTTACGTGCGGCTGGGCCAGCCCGCCCCGACCCTCTCCGGCGGTGAGGCGCAGCGCGTGAAGCTGGCCACCGAGCTGTCGAAGGTGGCGACCGGCCGGACCCTCTACGTGCTGGATGAGCCGACGACGGGCCTGCACTTCGCCGACATCGAGAAGCTGCTCGAGGTGCTCCAGCGCCTGGTGGACCAGGGCAACACGGTGGTGGT
>JAENWO010000391.1 GCA_016649925.1 Actinomycetales bacterium | reverse complement strand
GCACGCTTGGACGCAGGCCGGCAGGGTGGCCTTGCGGAGGTTGTGCACGCAGTTCGCGCACTTGCCGACGGTGCCCTGCTGCTGCGGAACCCGGAACTCCGGCGTGGAGCTGCGGACGGTGCTCGGCGCCTCGCGTGGCTCGTCCCAGTTGAAGATCCGGACGCCGTACGGACATGCAGCCATGCACATGCGGCACCCGATGCAGACGTCCTGGTCGACGACGACGACACCGTCAGGCGTGTGGTAGGTCGCGCCGACCGGGCACACCTGCGTGCACGGCGCCTCCTGGCACATCTGGCAGGTCACCGGCAGGAAGTAGTTCTGACCCGAGACCGCGGTCAGTTCGTAGACCTTGATCCACTCCTGCTCTTTCGTGAGCCAGTGCATCTTCTGGCAGCCCTTGATGCACTCGCGGCAGCCGTCGCAACGGCGCAGGTCGAAGAGCATCACCCACTGGCGGGTCGTGTCACCGGGATCGGGGGCCGGCAGCTCGTCGGCGCGCACCTTGTCCAGGAGGCCGCTCGACAGCGGTGCGGCGACCACCCCCGCCCCGATGGATCCAAGGAGCGACACGAAGCGACGTCGGGAGACGCGATCCGTCCCCGCTGGTACTCCTCGACCGCCCGCTGTCGGCACGCACCCTCCTCGACTGTCCAGAGCGTGCGCCCACTCCGAGGCCCGTCATAGGGTCCGAAGTTCGGGAACACCTGCGCGCAACACGTAGGCGATTCGGGACCTTCGTCCCTTCCCATCAGGTCGCCGGTCCACGACAGTGGTGGTGTTGGACCTTCGCAGGAGTCTCCGTGTGCTGGTGGTCGACGACCACTCGCTCGTACGCGAGGGCACGCGCACGATCCTCGAGCGCGACCCGAGGATCGAGGTCGTCGGGGAAGCGCCCGACGGCGAGACCGCGGTGGCGATGGCCGACACGCTTGCGCCCGACGTCGTGCTGATGGACATAGGCCTCTCGGGCATGACCGGTCTCGAGGCCACCCGGTGCATCCGACAGGACCATCCGGACATCAAGGTTCTCGCCCTCACCATCCACGACGATGCCGAGTACGTGCTCGGCATGCTCGACGCGGGAGCATCGGGCTACCTGCTGAAGGACGTCCGCGACCATGAGCTGACCGAGGCCGTCCACAACGTGGGCGGCGGCGGCGCCGTGCTCGACCCCGCCGTCACCGCAAGCGTGCTCGGCCGTGTGCGCGCCCAGGCGAGCGGTGGTCCGCCGCCTGACGTCCTCACGATCCGCGAGTCGGCCGTCCTCCAGCTCGTCGCCGACGGCATGGAGAACCGTGAGATCGCCGAGTGGTTCGGCGTCAGCCATCGCACGGTGGAGACGCACATGACCAACGTCTTCGCGAAGCTCGGCGTCCGGTCCCGCACCTCGGCAGTGATGGCCGCGCTACGGCTCGGGCTCGTTGCCGCGGACGGGTCATGACTATGGATGCCACCGTGTCGCTCCAGGGCGCTGACACACGGCCGGACGCGTTCACGCGGCTCGTGATCGAACGGCTGCACGACCGCCGGTTCTGGCTCGTCCAGGTAGCCATACTCGCGATCACGACCGCGCACGGCATCGCCGAGGTCACCGGCACCTACCACGCCGACATCGCTGACGACGTAGGACTGCAGCACCTGCTCGTGCTGCTCTACGTCATCCCGGTCGCCTTCGCCGGTCTCCGCTTCGGGCTCGAGGGCGGGTTCCTCGCCGGCGTGTCCGCCACCTTCCTCGCGGTCCCGAACCTCCTCATCTACCACCTCCACAACTACGAATGGGTGGCCGAGCTCATGTCGATGGTGGTCGTCATCGGCGTCGGTCTCGCGGTCGCCGTGCCCGTCGAGCGGGAGCGCTGGCAGCGTCGCCGGGCGGAAGAGACGAGCGGGCGCCTCGCCCTCCTGAACGGGATCGCCGAGATGCTCGCCGAGGCGCGAGAGCCCGAGGCCGCGCTCGGCGACCTCCTCGACCGCCTGTCCGAGGCCATCGGCCTCGACGCCGTCGCCGTAGTCGTCGCCGACCCACCCGTGGTCGCCGTCCGCGGCTCCTCACAAGCGGCCGTCGAAAGGCTCCGGGATGCCGTCGCGCACCCGCTGGAGGAAGTGACGGACGCTCACACGATCGTCCTGCCGTTCCATACGGAAGGTCCGCGCGTCGGCGTACTCACGGTGCAGGCAGGTCGGGCGCTGAGCGACGAAGAGCGGGCGCTGCTCGCGGCCGTGGCGCACCACATCGCGCTCGAGCTCGAAAATGCCCAGTTCCAGCGAAATGAGCGCGAACGGCTCGAGGGTTATGCCCGGACGGTGCTCGCGGCGCAGGAGGCGGAGCGCGCCCGCGTCGCCCGCGACCTCCACGACGACGTCGCGCAACCGCTCGTGCAACTGAGCCGGGGACTCGGCGAGTTCCGGGACGTGCTCGGAGCGCGCCCAGACGTCGTCGGCCGCGCCGAGGAGCTGCGGACGCTGAGTCTGTCGACGCTCGCGCTCGTTCGTGGCTTCTCCCACCACCTCCGGCCACCCACCCTCGACGATCTCGGGCTGATCCCCGCCGTTGCCAACCTCGTCCGCGACCACGGCGACCGGTGCCACATCGCCGTCGCCTTCGAGGTCGTCGGCGTCGAGCGCCGGCTGCGTCCCGAGACGGAGGTCGCGGCGTTCCGCATCGTCCAAGAGGCGCTCCGGAACGTCGAGAAGCACGCCGGCGCGTCGCGGGCGTGGGTCCGGCTGCGCTTCGACGGCGGCGGGCTCAGCGTCCGCGTCGACGACGACGGCTGCGGATTCGACGCCGGGTCGAATGCCGACGGCAATGGCGGCGGCATGGGTCTGGAGGAGATGCGTGAGCGAGCGCAGCTCGAGGGCGGGACCTTCCGGATCGCCCGCCGCGCCGGCCCGGGCACCAGAGTCGACGTCGTCCTCGCCGCCTGACCGACGCCGGCACACCATCTTCCGCAACTGTCGATTCCGTCGCGCCGCCGAGGGCCGACCCGAGGTCATCAGTCGGCTCGACCAAGCCATCGTCAGCGGCCTCCTCGACGGGACCCGCACCCTCTCCCGCTCGGTCGAGCTCGACCTCGCGCTTATGGTCCTCGTCTGAATTACATGCGTGTAATATGTGGGCTGCGGAGGGGGCGAGTCGCTGGGCGGCCGCATCGTGTCGGAGGTGCGATGTCGAGACGGAGCCCGTTCGTGATCGAGTTGAGCGACGTGGACCGGGATCGGCTGGAGTCGTTGGTGCGTCGGCGTAG
>JAENWO010000223.1 GCA_016649925.1 Actinomycetales bacterium | reverse complement strand
CAGCTCGTCGACCGTCAGTGCGCGCACACCCTGCTCATCGGCGACGGCCTGCGCACGCGCGGCATCGATGTCTGCAACCGCCACAAGGCGAACCGCCTCCAGCCGGGCGAACGTCTGCACGTATGCCCCCGAGATCGCACCGCAGCCGACAATTCCGACCCTCATCGGCTGGCCCACAGCAAGCCCCTCTCCACGATTGTGCGCACATTCGCGTCGTCCAGCACCTCGAGCCTGTGCCCCGGGGTGCAGACGAAGATCCGCCCATGCCCCCACTCGCGCGTCCAGACCGCAGGCGTCGTGAACGACCTGTTCCACGGGTCGAAGTCACGCGCGGCTATCGTCGTCGTCGCGAGCACATCGTTGTATTCATCGGAGAGCACCCAGTACTGCTCTGTCTCTAGCTCGAAGTCCGAGATCCCGGCGACGACGGGGTGATCCGCCTTCTCTTGCACGATGTTGACCGTGTAGCGAACGTAGTTGTCGGACTGTTCGTCCGTGAGCTCGGCTCGGGGCGCCCTGGCCGCGTGGTGCGCGAACTGTCCACCGATCAGCTGTAGGTAGTCGGGGCTGTTTCGATACGAATCGGCGATTCCACCGTGCCAGCCCGCGAGACCTGTGCCGGCCTTGACCGCTTCGATCAGCCCACGGAGCTCGTTGTCGGCGATCGTGCTCATGGTGTTCACCTGCACAATCAGATCAACCGTTGCCATGAATCCGGCATCCGCATAGATCGCCGGCGATTCCTCAATGCGCACTGCGTGTCCGCTTTCCCGCAGAAACGGGATGACCGAGTCGCTCGTCTCGACCGGCTGGTGTCCGTCCCAGCCACCACGCACGATCAGTGCGGTCTTCGTCGGTTCTGTCATCTGCTCTCCTCGTTCCTTGTCGATTCGTCGTGGCGGCGGGGATGCGGCACGGCCGTTCGCCTCGCCGCCGCGTGTGTGCAGCGGCGACATCGGTGCGCACAGCACGTCGCTGCCTTCTCATACTTTGCGCGATCTTGCGTAACTATTCAGGTCGTAGTGGTTCGAGTCCGAGTGGTGGGCAGCGGATCTGGCCGGTGGTGAAGCGGCCGGTGGGTTCGTCGAGCTGGACGACGACGCGTTGTCCGGCCCAGCCGGTCACGGTGCCGGTGGCGCCGTGTAGGTAGAGCGGGCGGATGTCGTGGCCCAGCCTGACCCGGTCGCCGATCTCGATCCGGGCGGCTGCTTGGTTGGACTGGGCGCGCTGGCGGTGGTGGTGGCGTTCGCCGATGGCGGCCTGGATCGTGGGCAGGTGCTCATCGAGGCCGCCGGTGGCGATCAGCCCGATCAGCAGCTGGATCTGCTGGGCGTCGACACCGGGCGTGCTGGTGTGCTCGGGGACGGTGCTGGCGTTCTCATCCGCCCCGGGGACCAGGGTCAACGGGGTGGGGCGGGGACTCGCGGCCCGGCGTGGCCGGGCGGGTCGGCGCTTGCGCTTGCTCACCGTCTCAGGGTGGCTGATGATGGGGTCCGTTGGGAAGCGCGACGCGCTACGGGCTCTTCTTCACAACTCGCCGCCAGCGGCTCCAACGAGACCCTCGAACGGTCGGACGGTCCGAGGGCTTGGCGATTCGAAGTGTCGCATTCTGCTCTGTCGCGTTCGCCGGAGGAGCATCCTGTGACACCTCGGTGGTCCTGTGCACGACTCAACCCGAACCGGTGCGGTTCACCCCGATGCCCCGCGAAGACACGTGGAGCCGGTGACGGCGCGGAGCCTCGGACGGGTCCGCGGTCACCGAGCACGTCAGGGCGCCGACCGACACGGTGCATCGCCCGCGCTACCGTTGCACCGTGCTGCTCTCCGACCGTGACATCCGCGCCGAGCTGGCCTCGGGCCGCGTCCGGCTCGACCCCTACGACGAAGCGATGATCCAGCCGTCCAGCGTGGACGTGCGCCTGGACCGTCACTTCCGGCTCTTCGACAACCACAAGTACCCGGTGATCGACCCCGCGCAGGACCAGCCCGACCTGACCCGGCTCGTGGAGGTAGACCCCGACGACTCGTTCGTGCTGCACCCGGGCGAGTTCGTCCTCGGCTCCACCTACGAGCTCATCACCCTGCCTGACGACGTCGCCGCCCGCCTCGAGGGCAAGTCCAGCCTCGGCCGTCTCGGCCTGCTCACGCACTCCACCGCCGGCTTCATCGACCCCGGGTTCTCGGGCCACGTGACGCTCGAGCTCTCGAACGTCGCGACCCTGCCGATCATCCTCTGGCCCGGCATGAAGATCGGCCAGCTCTGCTACTTCCGCCTCTCCAGCCCCGCCGAACACCCCTACGGCTCGGGTGCGCAGGGCTCCCGCTACCAGGGCCAGCGCGGCCCGACGGCGTCCCGTTCGCACCAGGGCTTCCACCGGACCCACGTCGGGGACTGATCGATGGACGACGGCGCAGCGCAGGTTCTCGACGCCGAGCTCGCCCGTGCGCACCATCTGCTCGTCCTCGCGCAGGACGTCCTGGACGAGGAGGTCGAGGCGCTCGTCCTGAGCAGGTTCGAGGGCGGCGCGCGACGCGACAGCCGCACCGTCGACCTCATCCCCGGCGCCTGGCTGACCGGCCCGTGGGTGCTTGACGACGCGGCCCGCCGTGATCTCGAGCTGCCCGTGTGGGCGGCGTGCGCGTATCTCACCCGCTGTCCGATCCAGCGCGGCGGTCCGGTCCCGCCGGAGCTCCGCGGGCTGGGCGGGATCCTCGACGCCTTCGCGGCCGGCCCCCCGGTCGAGGACGAGCTCGAGGTGGTGAAGTTCCTCCAGGCCGCCGCCCGTCGCCTCGCCGGCGGCGTGCGCTTCGCCGCCACCACTGCGTTCCTCGCCCCCGATCCCGACGCGGATGTCGACCTGCGCGTCCACTCGGAGGTGTGGTTGCACCCGGACGCCCTGCTCGCCGTGCTGCGACCGGCGCTCTCCGAGCTCCAGCTGCTCACCGAGGCCGGTCCGGCCCCGCTTCCCGGTCCCGCCGTCGAGCTGCCGCCCGGCGCGGAGGGCCTGGACGAGGGCGAGCGCGCCTGGTTGCACGCCGAGGCCGACGCGTTCGACGCCCGGGCCTTGGGCCAGGACCCGGTTCTGGAGACCTATGGCGCGGTGCATCCGTTCGAGGACGGCGGTTCCGTCACCGTGGTCGTCGAGGCCGAGGGGCAGGTGCCGCTCGTCCTGGAGGGCCTGGACTGGACCCGATCGGGCCTGATCACGTACGAGCTGCGCTGGCACCCGGCCGACCCGGAGGCGTACTTCACCGGGAGCGCGGGCGCCGATGTCCTCGCGCAGCGGGAGCAGGCGCGGGCCCTCGTGGAGGCCGCCGCTCGCCGCCTGCTCGGCGCCGTCGGCGGGGAGAGCACCGACGACGACGGGTTCCTGGTCGACCCGGGCAGCTGAGTGCTTGGCAGCTGAGTGCTTGGCAGCTGAGTGCTTGGCAGCTGAGCGCTCGGGAGCCGACGGCGGACGGAAGGCCGGACCGCACCTCGGTGAGCAGGTCGAGCGACGTCCGCGGCACGGACCTCGCCTCCGGAGCCGGCGCACCCAATTGATAAGATGCGGAACGCATTCCCCCTCCATCGCGTCGGCCACCGGTCCGGCGGGCATGGCTGTTCCTGCCCACACTTCATGAACCTCCCGCCCTACCTGCCTACTGACCACGCCCACTGAATTGGAGCGGACGTGCTGCAACTTCTCGCCCTGCACCTCGTGGTGGCCATGGCTGCGCCTGCCCTGGTGCGTGGGTGGGGCCGCAAGGCGTTCCTGCCGCTCGCGCTCGTGCCCGGCTCCGCGGCGGTGTGGGCCGTCATCAGCACCCCGGCCGTGCTGGACGGCGAGGGGCCCCGGCTCCACGTCGAGTGGATCCCCGCCCTCGGGATGTCCCTCGACTTCCGGATGGACGTCCTTACCTGGCTGATGGTCATCCTGGTGGGTGGCGTGGGCGCGCTCGTGCTGTTCTACTGCGCCTGGTACTTCTCCACCGAGGCCAAGTTCCTCGGCCGGTTCGCGGGCGTCTTCATCGCGTTCGCCGGTGCGATGCTCGGGCTGGTCACCACCGACAACACGCTCGTGCTGTACACGTTCTGGGAGCTGACCACCGTCTTCTCCTACCTGCTGATCGGACACTACTTCGACCGCAAGGGTGCGCGCCGGGCTGCGATGCAGGCGATCATCGTCACCACGTTCGGTGGCCTGGCGATGCTGATCGGCTTCATCCTGCTCGGGCAGACCGCGGGTGGTTCCTACTCGCTCACCGCCCTGGTGGCGTCACCGCCCGCCGCGACGGGAACCCTCGTGCCGGTGGCGCTGGTCCTCGTCCTCGTCGGCGCCCTGAGCAAGTCCGCGCTCGTCCCGTTCCACTTCTGGCTGCCCGGCGCGATGGCGGCGCCGACGCCGGTGAGCGCCTATCTGCACGCCGCGGCCATGGTCAAGGCGGGCGTCTACCTCGTCGCCCGCCTCGCCCCGGGCTTCGCGGAGGTGCCCGTCTGGCGGTGGTCGATCCTCGCCCTCGGCTCCGCCACGATGCTGCTCGGCGGGTACCGGGCGCTGCGCCAGCACGACCTCAAGCTGTTGCTCGCCTTCGGCACCGTCAGCCAGCTCGGCTTCCTCGTCCTGCTCGTGGGGCAGGCGAACCGCGGGATCGCCCTGGCCGGGCTCGCGCTCCTCGGGGCGCACGCGATGTTCAAGGCCGCTCTCTTCCTCACGGTTGGCGTGATCGACGCCGCCGCCGGGACCCGCGACCTGCGTGAGCTGTCCGGGCTCGGCCGCACACTGCCGTGGGCCGCCGTCCCCGGCGTGCTCGCGACCCTGTCGATGGTCGGCCTGCCTCCCGCGGCCGGGTACGTCGCCAAGGAGGCCACGCTGGAGGCCCTCACCCAGGGCCAGGGGCCGGCCGACGTCGTCCTCCTCGTCGTGGTGGTGCTCGGCTCGATCCTCACGTTCGCCTACGGGATGCGTTTCCTGTGGGGGGCGTTCGGGCGCAAGAAGGGGGTGCCGACCAGCACCGTCGACCGTGAGGCCGCCGGGCTGT
>JAENWO010000512.1 GCA_016649925.1 Actinomycetales bacterium | reverse complement strand
GCGAACACGGCGCGCAGGGCCTCCTTCAGGGCATACGCCCGCCACAGCTGGCCTCCCTTGCGTCTGAGCTTGCGCAGCCGTGGTGGCCTGCTCATCGTTGAGGTCGCCGGGATTCTTCAGGAGCGCCCAGCGGGCGCCCTTGAACCGGCGGGCCACGTCCTGGTCGGGCAGCAGGCGCAGTTCCTGCCAGACCTGGCGGCGGACCTTCTCCAACGCCTTGGTGGCGAGCTGGACCAGGTGGAACGGGTCGTAACAGATGACCGCGTTGGTGGCGTGCCCGGGCTTCCTGGCCGACTTGTCGTAGGCGGGCCCGATGTCCATCGAGACAGCCTCGATCGCGCCGGAGCGCTCGGGTCCGAGCTCGTCGAAGAAGCAGTCCAACGTGGCGGTGTCCTTGCCGTGGCGGCCCCAGACGAACTTCCCGGTCGCGTTGTTCGAGACCATCGTGAGGTAGGAGTGGCCCTTACGCCACGACACCTCGTCCACCCCAACGACGAACAGGTTGTCCAGGCGCTGGGGGTCCAGGCCGGTCTCGATGACCCGCTCGATGATCCGCCCGGTGGTGTCCCAGTCGATCCGGACCAGGCGCCGCAACGCGGTCTTGTCCATCGTGGTGGCCAGCCAGCCGAGCAGGTCCTCGAAGTCGCGGGTGAAACGCGAACCCGACCGAGCGAACGGGACCCCCTCGGTGCGGACCCCATGAGTGGGGCACTCTAGGCGGCGCAGATCCGCCCGAATCTCCAGGCGCCAGGCGGCCAGGTCCAGGTGGCGCCACGACGAGGACACCGGCCGCCGGTCGTAGCGGACCTTGGTGGTGAACGCACACTCCGGGCAGCGCAGCCGCCGGCTCCGCAGCCTGATCCTGACCACCACCTTGGCGCCAGAGAAGTCCACTTCGGCGACCGTGACCCCGGACAGGTCGATAAGGCGCTTGAATGCTGTCGTGACGCGCACGGGCTTCGGCTCCCTCGGATCGGTTGGCTTCCCAGCTCCGAACCTAGAGACCACCCGTGCGCGTCACCCCATGAGCCCCTCAGATGGGCCTCACCGACACCCCCACGGCACGGCCGGGTGAACGGGTACGGATCAGCAACCCACCCCGCAGACCCACGAACCCCTGCCCCACAACGAGAACCTCGCCCACAACCCGTCTCAGCACCTGTCGCCTGCCAGCCGGCGCGCCGGTGATGGCCTCGGCGGCGAGCTGGTCCCCGATCGCTGCCACGTCGCTGACCGGCGCCTGCACACTCGTGCCGTAGAAGGTGTCGTAGTCACGGGCCAGTGCGGCATGCCGCGCCCGCCGGTGCAGCAGTCGCAACCCCTCACGGATCGCCTCGGACCGGTTGCTCAGTCCCAGTGCGGGGGCGTCGGCGTCGAGCCGGCGCGCGTCAGCCTCCGGCACCCGCGCCTGCACCAGCATCTTACGTTCTGTCATAGGAGTCATCCCATACGCTTCGGCGGCGAAGGCCCGAATTATCGGGCGGGGCCAGCCGGGCGACGCGGACAGAGGTGTGGCCCTCAGTCCGGAGACTGCGGGCCACACCCATTGCCGACGGCCGACCGGCCGAAGCAGGAGATCAGCCGGTGATCCCGGCGATGAAGTCCGGGTTCTCCTCGACCCACTGGTCGATGGCGGCGTCGTTATCCTCGCCGCTCATCTCGTTGAACATGATGTTCTCGAGGGCGTGTAGGTCCTCGCCGGACATCTCGAAGTTGCCGATCCACTCCGCGACGTCGGGGTATTCCTCGGTGAAGCCGAGGCGCGCCATGGTCCGGATCTCCTCGACCTCGCCCAGCGTGCCCTCGGGGTCCTCAAGGTCCTTGATCGGGTAGGCGTCGTAGGCCCAGTGCGGGCGCCACAGCGTCACGGCGATGTTCTCACCGGCCTCCGTGGCGGTCTCGAGCTCGGCCAGCATGGCCGGGGTCGAGGAGATCAGGTACTCCATGCCCTCCAGGCCGTAGGTCGGGATGACCGCGTCCTGCGTGGTCGCCGTCAGCCCGGCGCCCGCCTCGATCCCGACGAGGCGGTTGCCGAAGAGGTCGGCGTTCTCGGCCAGCTCATCGAGGGAGTCGATCGGGGCGTCCTCGTTCACGGCGATGGTCAGGGCCGCCTCGGTGTTCCAGGCGCCCAGGTCCTCCACTCCTCGCCGTACTGCTCGAGGTAGGACGCGTGCG
>JAENWO010000242.1 GCA_016649925.1 Actinomycetales bacterium | reverse complement strand
TCAACGGCCGCCTGCCGCGGGACCCCTTCGTCATCAGCTCTGCACCGGGTCGGCGGATCCGCCTGCGGATCATCAACGCCGGGGGAGACACCGCGTACCGCTTCGCCGTCGGTGGCCACCGCCTCACCGTGACGCACACCGACGGCTTCGCCGTGATCCCGGTCGAGGTCGACACCCTCCTGATCGGGATGGGCGAGCGCTACGACGTCATGATCACCACCGGCGACGGCGCCTTCCCGATCGTCGCCGTGCCCGAGGGCAAGGACGCGGCCCCGGGCATGGTCGTACTCCGCACGGCCTCCGGTCAGTTGCCGGCCCCGGACGTCCGGCCGGCGGAGCTCGGCGGACGCCTGCTGAGCTACGCCGACCTCGCACCCACCGAGGCGGACGCGCTGGAGCCGCGAGAACCGGACCAGGAGCTCGAGCTGGCCCTGCAGATGGTCGACGGCGGCCGTCGGTGGTTCATCAACGGCGCCGGGTTCGGGGACCACGAACCACTGGATATCCGCGCCGGCGAGCGGGTCAGGCTGATCATGCGGAACGAGTCGATGATGTTCCACCCCATGCACGTGCACGGGCACACCTTCGCCCTCGCCGGTTCGAACGGTCCTGGGATCCGCAAGGACACGATCAACGTACTGCCGATGGAGACCATCGCCGTGGACCTCCAGGCCGACAACCCCGGTCAGTGGGCCGTGCACTGCCACAACATCTACCATGCCGAGCTCGGCATGACCACGGTGCTGTCCTACCTGACGTGACCTCCTTGACATCGCCCGGCGCGGCCAGCAGCCGGCTGCCCGCCCACGCTCATACCACCGTCGCGAAGTTGGCGACCAGGCCCTGCAGGTAGCCCGAGAACGCGCCCCACAGCCCGGTGACGAGGGCGACGCCGATGAGCACGAGGAGCATGCCGCCGAGGCGCTGGATGAGCAGGCGGTGGCGGCGCAGAAAGCCCAGCGCCCGGGTGGAGCGTGAGAACAGCATTGCCAGGACGACGAACGGGACCCCCAGCCCGAGGCTGTAGGCCAGCACGAGCACTGCCCCGCGTGCCGGGTCGGCTTCTCCGAAGGACAGGGTCAGCACCGCGGCCAGGGTCGGACCCATGCACGGCGCCCAGCCCAGGCCGAAGACGACGCCGAGCACCGGCGCTCCCCACACGCCCTGGCGTGGCGTGATGTGCAGGCGACGGTCACGCTGGAGGAAGGGCACGCTTCCCATGAAGGCCAGTCCCATCAGGATGACGAACACGCCCGTGACCCGCAGGATCGTGTCGAGCCATGGGGCCAGCATGATCCCGGCCCAGGAGAAGACCACCCCGAGCAGCACGAAGACGGCGGTGAACCCGGCCACGAAGAGCAGCACGCCGGCCAGCAGGCGCTCGCTGCCGGTGCGTCCCCTCCCTGCGGTGGCCTCGCCGGCCCCGGCCATTCCGCCGAGGTAGCCGACGTAGCCGGGCAGCAGGGGTAGCACGCACGGGGACGCGAAGGAGATCGCGCCGGCGATCACCGCCACGGGCAACGCGGCGAGCATCGGCCCGTTCAGCACGGTGCTCTCGAAGAAGGTCGCGATCTGGTCCCAGCTCACGGCCTGCTCAGACCCCCTCGGCGAGGGTGTCGTCGATCAGGCCGCGCAGGATCGTGGGATCGATCCGGCCGAGGATCCGTGCAGCCGCCCGCCCCTGCCGGTCCAGCACCACGGTGGTGGGCATGGCCTGGAGAGGGACGAGTCCCTCGAAGGCGGCCACCCCGCTGGCCCGTTCGTCGTGCAGGGAGAGGTAGGGCACCTCGAAGGTGCGCTCGAACGCCAGTGCGGTGCCGACGTCGTCGCGGGGGTTGATGCCCAGCATCCGCACCCCGACGGGGGAGTAGTCCTCGTAGATTGCGTTCAGGTCCGGCGCCTCGGCCCGGCACGGCGGGCACGCCGCGTACCAGAAGTTGACCACCACCACGTCGCCGCGCCAGTCGGCGATGTCGACCTCGTCGCCGTTATAGGCGGTCCCGACCAGCCCGATGGGTTCGTTGCGCTCGTCCGCCGGCCAGATGGCGAACGAGCCGTCCCCCGCGACATATCCGTCGTTCACGCTCTCGGGTGGACCTGCCGCGCCACCAGGGGCGCAGGCAGCGAGCAGCACCGCGGCGGCGACGGCAAGGGCTGTGACGGGACCGCGGCGGGAAGTCGTGGGGGCCGGTGCGCCGTGCGGCACACGGTTCGGGCCTCGCTTCACGGCATCCTCTCGAATCGGTCGGCCACGGCATTCGTCGGCCACGGCGTTCGCGGCGATGACCTCAGGCCCGGTGGCGAGGCGCCGGATGGGTCGTGGGCCTGTCCATCTACCCGGCACACCCTACCGGAGCGGGGTATTGGCCGAGGTCGCTGGGACTACAGGTCCGCGTGACCGCTTACCACCCGGCAGCACCGCGTCGCCACCCGGAGTGATCGAGGGTTCTACGCCAAAACTTCATCGTTTCGTGGTGCTCAGCGTCATCAGGGCGGCGCAGTCTTGGTCCACGGAGCACCGCCAGCGCTGGCCGGCGGGCTCGCCAGCACCACTGGCGCGGCCCCGCCGCCCCAGCATCTCCAGGAGGACCTCATGATTGTCGCGATAGCCCGTTTTCCCCGCGTCCCGGCTGAGCGGGACGAGGACTTCCGGGAGTGGTTCGCCTGGTCAAACCTGCAGCTGAGCGAGACCGAGGGGCTGAAGGCGCGACGACTCCTGCGTTCAGAGGAAGGCGCCTACGTCGCGCTGGTCGAGCACGACAGCGCCGAGACCCTTGCGGCCATGCACGCCACCGCCAAGGTCGCCCAGATCCACGAACGCCTCGCCGCCGTCCTCCCCGAGGGGCCGCACGCCACGCGGTACGACGTGGTCGTCGACGACGCGGTCGAAGGATCGTGCTGCGGCGGTTCCCGCCACGGGCAGCACCACGAGGTCGCCCAGCCCGCCCCGGCACACGGTGACCGCGCGGCCGAGACGCCAGCCGATGCGCCGGCCGATGCGCCGGCCGGGTGCTGCCACAGCGCCTGACGTCGTCCCGTCATACCGGACCGGCCCGACCCTCCCGGGGGTCGGGCCGTCGTCACGTCGGGTGTCTCTCGCCGGCCGACGCCGTCGGTTGACGGCTGGGTCCCACCACCGCCCGGATGAGATAGACACGGGATGAGATAGATGCTCCGGCAGGACTTGCCATTTATACCCCTAGGGGGTACAAACGAGGTGGGCCCCCACCGGGCACCGTTCATCACGATCGTGAGGAGCCTGAGCATGAGCACCACCACCTACAGCGTTACTGGCATGACCTGCGGCCACTGCGCCGCCTCGGTCACCGAGGAGGTCAAGAAGATCGCCGGCGTCAAGGACGTCGAGATCAACCTCGTCACGGGCGGGGAGTCGCAGGTGAAGGTCACCAGCGACGCCGACCTGGCCGTCGACGACGTGCGCGCCGCCGTGGACGAGGCGGGGTATGAGTTGACCGGGGCGTCTGCGTGAGCGATGCGGGCAGGCTCGTCGGCTTCGGGCTTGTCCTGGCCGTGGCCCTCGGCGTCGGCTACGGCGTCGGGGCTGCGGTCGGCCCGACCGAGACTGACCCGCAGGACACCACGGTCGTCGAAACCGGCGGCGACATGCCCGCCGACCACAACTGAGTCCGAGAGGGAGATGAGTCGATGAGCCAACAGGTCATCGAGCTGGAGATCGGCGGTATGACGTGCTCGTCGTGCGCGGCCCGGATCGAGAAGAAGCTTAACCGGATGCCCGGGGTGGAGGCCAGCGTCAACTACGCCACCGAGAAGGCGAAGGTCACCCTCCCCGTAGGCTCCACGGTCGAGGACGCGGTCGCCACGGTCGAGGCGACCGGGTACACCGCCCGGCTGCGTGAACGCCCGACGCCCGGCACCGTGTCCGCGCCGGGCCAGGAACAGTCCGAGCCCGATGAGGCGGCGCCCCTGCGGCGGCGGCTGATCATCTCCGCGGTGCTCGCAGCCCCGGTGGTGGCGCTGTCGATGATCGAGCCGCTGCAGTTCGACCACTGGCAGTGGCTCTCCCTGACCTTGGCCGCCCCCGTGGTGGTCTGGGGTGCGTGGCCCTTCCACCGCGCGGCGTGGGTCAACGCCAGGCACGCGGCCGCCACCATGGACACCCTCATCAGCGTCGGCGTCCTCGCCGCATTCGGGTGGTCGCTGTACGCGCTTTTCGTCGGCGCGGCCGGCGACCCCGGCATGCGGATGGCCTTCAACCTGATCCCCGAACGAGGGGGCGGCGCGCACGAGATCTACCTCGAGGTCGCCGCCGCCGTGACGGTCTTCATCCTGCTCGGGCGCTACTTCGAGGCGCGGGCCAAGAAGCAGTCCGGGGCGGCGCTGCGCGCGCTCCTGGAGATGGGCGCCAAGGACGTCGCGGTGATGCGCGACGGCGCCGAGGTCCGCATCCCGGTGGACCAGCTCGCCGTGGGGGATCAGTTCGTGGTCCGTCCGGGCGAGAAGATCGCCACCGACGGCGTCGTCGTCGAGGGCGCCTCGGCGGTGGACGCGTCCATGCTCACCGGTGAACCGGTGCCGGTCGAGGTCGGCCCCGGCGACGCCGTGGTCGGCGCCACGGTCAACGCGGGCGGCCGGTTGCTGGTGCGGGCCACCCGCGTCGGCGCGGACACCCAGCTCGCGCAGATGGCCCGTCTGGTGGAGGAGGCCCAGACCGGCAAGGCCCCGGTTCAGCGTCTCGCCGACCGCATCTCCGCGGTGTTCGTGCCCATCGTCATCACGCTCGCCGTCGCGACCCTGGGCTTCTGGCTCGGTTCGGTGGCGGGGACGGAGATGGCCTTCACCGCCGCCGTCGCGGTCCTGATCAGCGCCTGCCCGTGCGCGCTGGGCCTGG
>JAENWO010000081.1 GCA_016649925.1 Actinomycetales bacterium | reverse complement strand
GTTCGAGGCCCTGCACGTCGACCCGCTGCACGTCCGGGGGTAGCACCCACGCCGCCCGACCGCCCGACCGCCCGACCGCCCGACCGCCCGACCGGTCTGGCGGCGACGCGTCCGTTCACGCCACCCGGGTACCGGTCGGCAGCTTCCGGTACGGCACGCTCAGCCGCCGGATCGCCACCCACATCGAGAGGCCGCCGAGGAGCAGGTTCGTCGCCAGGCCCCAGGGCCAGATCGGTGCCTGGGACGGCTGGGCCAGGCCGAGGCCCTCGCCGGTGCCGGCTTCGCCGTAGCACTCGTCGACCCGGTCCTGCGCCCCGTGGCGCGCGAGCTGGACGGCGCTGCGGATGGCCTCCAGCGGGCCCACGTTCCAGTCGTCGGTGCTGGGGACGGCGGGCCCGGCGTCGGCCAGGACGACGAACGGGTTGATCCCGAGGAGCCACCACGTGCGCTCCGTGTGGACCTGGTCCCGGTCCACCCTCTCCCACTCGCACGTGGGGTTGGTGTCCTGCCAGTTGGCGTCCGGCACGTGGAAGACCTGCGTGGGCTGGTTGCGGACGGTGACCGTCGGGATGGACAGTGCGAACAGGACGAGGGAGATCACGGTGAGCGAGGCGACCGCCACGTAGGTGAGCACCGACGATCCGGCGGTCTTCGCCGTCAGGGCGGAGAAGCCCAGGCCGATCGCGCACACGACCGCGAGGAGCAGCGCCAGCACGATCAGTGAGCGGAAGAAGCCCAGCACATCCGTGCCGCCGAGGAGCGCCGCCCAGATCAGGAACGGGAGGCTGACCGCGAGGAAGGCGAGAGCGGCGGTCCAGCCGGCGAGGAGCTTGCCGACGGCGATATCCGCCGGGCTGAGCAGCGTCACTTGCAGGATCGCCAGGGTGCCGGCGTTGCGGTCCCCGTTGATCGCCGTCGAGGACAGGGTCGGCGCGACGAGCAGTCCCAGCCCGAGCACGAACAGCAGGATCAGGCCGAAGATCCACCGACCGCCCTCGGCGTCCCCGGTGGAGGCGACCGCCCCGCTGAGGAGCAGCATGACCAGACCGACGAGGCAGAACCAGGCGATCAGAGCGACCTTCCACCGCGTCGAGCGGACCCGCTGACGCAGCTCGAGCACCGTGATGGTGCGCACGCCCTGCCAGGAGATCGCGCGCGCCCGAGGGGCGGCCGGCCGGCCGCCCGACGGCGTCGGGCCGGGCTGCGGAGCGCCGGTGGGCTGGGGCACGGAGATGGTCGTCATCGTCGGTCCGCATCCAGGGAGAGGTAGGCCTGTTCGAGGAGTCCGCCCACGGGGGCGAGGGAGCTCACCGGCACGTCGGCCCGGACCGCAGAGGCGAGCACGTGCGCCGCGCTCTGCTCGTCCGGGAGCTCGATCAGCACCGAGGCGCCTCCGGGTGGGGCGTCGCTGTCGGGGAACAGCGGGATCTGCGCGGCGAACGCCCACTGACGCAACCGTTCGCCGTCGAGCGAGCGGAGCCGCCAGCGCCGCCGGGAGGAGGTGGTGCTCAGCAGGGCCTCGGAGGAGACGGTGCGTCCCCGGGAGAGGAAGACGGCGTCGTCCACCATCTCGTCGAGCTCGGAGAGGACGTGCGAGGAGATCAGCACGGTGCACCCCTCGCGGGCGAGCTCTCGCAGCAGGACGCGCATGTCCACGCGGGAGCGTGGGTCCAACCCGGAGGCGGGCTCGTCGAGCAGCAGGACGGCCGGGCGGTTGATCAGCGTGCGCGCCATGCCGAGCCGCTGCTTCTGCCCCCGGGACAGCGTGTGAGCCGGTGCGCCGGCGAACTCCTCCAGGTGGACCGTTCGCAGCAGATCCCAGGCGCGGGCGGTGCCGGCCTCCTTCGAGATCCGGTACGCCGACGCCATCGTGGTGAGCACCTCGAGCGCGGTGAGCGAGTCCCAGGTGCCGAACGAGTCCGGCATCCATCCGATGCGGCTCCGGGCGATGGCGGAGGAGGCCGGGTCCAGGCCCGCCACGGTGATCCGTCCGGTGTCCGGTGCGAGCAGGCCGGCCAGCATGAGCAGAAGGGTGGTCTTGCCCGAGCCGTTCGGTCCGATGAGGGCCGTGACGGAGCCGTGGCGCACCTCGAGGTTGACACCGTCGACGGCGCGCACCTCGCCGAAGGCGCGTCGCACGTCGTAGGCGGTGATCGCCGGTGGAGCGGGCGGCGGCGGCTGGCTGGGCGGCGGGGCATCGGTCATCGTCGACATGGGACCACGCTAGGGGTGAGCCGCGCGAATCCGCTGCGGTTGATGGAATCGTGATGGGGAGGTCGGGTGGACTTCTGGCCGACGACCACGGATCGCTCCCACCGATCGTCGGACCACCGGGTCGAGCGAGCGGCCGTGGGTCGATGCCGTCCAAGCGTTGCCCCGGTGGTAGGACTACTCCCGTGGTTGACCTCCCCGTGCTCGCCGACGCCATCGCACTGCCCGGCACCCAGGGCGTGGAACTGAGTGGGTGGACGCTGCTGCTGCTGGTGCTGGCGGGCCTCGCGGCAGGCTGGGTCGACGCCGTCGTCGGCGGCGGTGGACTCATCCAGCTGCCGGCGCTGCTGCTGGTTCCCGGCATCAGCCCCGTGCAAGCGCTCGCGACGAACAAGCTCGGGTCGATCATGGGGACGTCCACCAGCGCGATCACCTACTACCGGCGCGTCCATCCCGACCTGCGGACGGCGGCGCCGATGGCCCTCGCTGCCCTCGCGGCCGCCGTGGGTGGAGCGGCGCTCGCCTCCCGGATCCCGGCGAACGCGCTCAAGCCGATCATCATCGTCGTGCTGATCGCCGTCGCCCTGTACACCGCACTGCGCCCGAAGCTCGGCGCGACCACCGACCTGCGCTGGTCCGGCAACCACCACTACGGCGTCGCCGCCGTGCTCGGCCTCGTCCTCGGCGCCTACGACGGGCTGCTCGGACCGGGCACGGGCAGCTTCCTCGTGATCTCCCTGGTGAGCGTCCTCGGCTACGCGTTCCTGCCGGCGTCGGCCCTGGCGAAGATCGTCAACTTCGCCACGAACGCGGGCGCCCTGATCTTCTTCGTGCCCTACGGCGCCGTGCTGTGGGGGCTCGGCCTGGTCATCGGCCTGGCGAATCTCGTCGGCGGGTACATCGGCGCACGCATGGCCGTCGCGAGGGGTGGCTCCTTCGTGCGGGTGACGTTCCTCGTCGTCGTCACGGCGCTCATCCTGCGCCTGGCCTGGGACGTGTGGAGCAACGGCCTGTGACCCCCGCACGGCAGGCGCGAACCGCCGTCGTCGCCTAGCCTGGATCTCTTCATCCCTGGAGGAGGAGTCATGGCGCAGACCCCACGGATGCGGCTCGTGTCCACGGTGATCGGCGCGCCCGACCCCCGCGTGCTGGCCGCGTTCTACCAACGTCTCATCGGCTGGCCCATCGGGACCGACGAGCCCGACTGGGTGACCCTGCGACCCGCCGACGGCAGCGCGGGACTGTCGTTCCAGCTCGAGACGGAGCATGTCCGCCCCACCTGGCCGGCCGGCCCCGGCGACCAGCAGATGATGGCGCACCTGGACATCGTCGTGGGGGACCTGGAGGCGGCCGGTGCCCTCGCCCTCTCCGCGGGCGCGACGCTCGCCGACTTCCAGCCCCAGGAGGACGTCCGGGTCTACCTCGACCCCGCCGGGCACCCGTTCTGCCTCTTCCCCGCCGCGTCGGGCTGATCGCTTCAGGACGTCCGGTCGGGCTGATCGCTTCAGGACGTCCGGTCGGGACGGGCCACGACCCGGTGAGTCCCCACGCGTCTCGCCATCCAGACGAGGGCGGTCCACGTGCTGGTCAGGACCTAGACTCAGGCGTCCGTATCCTCGCGTCCACCCGGAGCACACAGTGGCTCTCATCGTCCAGAAGTTCGGTGGTTCCTCGGTTGCCGACGCCGCCAGCATGAAGCGCGTCGCGAAGCGGATCACCGAGACCAAGGCCGCCGGCCACGACGTCGTCGTGGTCGTTTCCGCCATGGGCGACACCACGGACCAGCTGCTCGACCTCGCCCAGCAGATCTCGCCCAACCCGCCGTCACGGGAGCTGGACATCCTGCTCACCGCTGGAGAGCGGATCTCGATGGCGCTGCTCGCGATCGCGATCAGCGAGCTCGGCGTCGACGCGCAGGCCTTCACGGGGCAGCAGGCCGGCGTCATCACGGACACCGCGCACGGCAATGCGCGCATCATCGACGTGTCCCCGAGCCGGATCCAGCGGGCCGTCGCGGAGGGCGCGGTCGCGATCGTCGCCGGCTTCCAGGGCGTCACCCAGCACACGAACGACGTCACCACGCTGGGCCGGGGCGGTTCGGACACGACGGCGGTGGCCCTCGCCGCGGCGCTGAAGGCGTCGGTGTGCGAGATCTACACCGACGTGGACGGCGTCTTCACGGCCGATCCCCGGATCGTGCCGACGGCACGCCGGATCCGGCGAATGACCACGGAGGAGACGCTGGAGATGGCCGCGCACGGCGCGAAGATCCTCCACCTGCGCGCCGTGGAGTACGCCCGCCGCTATGGCGTCACCATCCACGTCCGTTCCTCGTTCTCCACGGCGGAAGGCACCCTCGTCACCGACGAGGTCCCATCGGAAGAAGGACCCATGGAAGCTCCGATCATCTCCGGCGTCGCCCACGACCGCTCCCAGGCGAAGGTCACCGTCGTCGGCGTGCCCGACGTGCCCGGCACGGCGGCCCGCATCTTCGAGGCGGTGGCGAGCGCCGGTGTGAACATCGACATGATCGTGCAGAACGTCTCGGCCGCGCAGACCGGTCTGACGGACATCTCGTTCACGCTGCCGGCCGACCAGGGCGCCGCGGCGAAGCGGGCGATCGAGGGCCTTGCCGCCGAGCTCGGCTTCTCCGACCTCGTCTATGACGAGGGCGTCGGCAAGCTCTCGCTCGTCGGCGCGGGCATGCGGTCGCACCCGGGCGTCTCCGCCCGGTTCTTCGGCGTCCTGCGTGACGCCGGGATCAACATCGAGATGATCTCCACCTCGGAGATCCGAATCTCGGTGGTCACCCGGATCGAGGACCTGGAAACCGCAGTTCGCGCGGTGCACACGGCCTTCGGTCTGGACACGGACGAGGTCGAGGCCGTGGTCTACGGCGGAACGGGACGATGACGATGGGACTGCGAGTGGGGGTCGTGGGAGCGACCGGACAGGTCGGCGCGGTGCTGCGCCGGCTGCTCGAGGAGCGGAGCTTCCCGGCGGACAGCATGCGGTTCTTCGCCTCCGCCAGGTCCGCCGGAACGACGCTGCCGTGGAAGGGCAAGGACGTCGTCGTCGAGGACGCCGCGACGGCCGACGTGTCCGGTCTCGACATCGCCCTGTTCTCCGCGGGGGCGGGCACGTCCCTGGCGCAGGCGCCGCGGTTCGCCGAGGCCAGAGCGATCGTCGTGGACAACTCCTCCGCCTGGCGGATGGACCCCGACGTTCCGCTCGTGGTCAGCGAGGTCAACCCCGAGGCGATCGGCGAGGCCCGCAAGGGCATCATCGCGAACCCGAACTGCACCACGATGGCCGCGATGCCCGTGCTGAAGGTGCTGCACGACGAGGCCGGCCTGCGCCGGCTGATCGTCTCCACCTACCAGGCCGTCTCCGGCAGCGGGCTCGCCGGCGCTCGGGAGCTGGACGAACAGGTGCGGGCCGCCGTCGGGCAGGACACGATGGCGCTGGTCCACGACGGCAAGGCGGTCACGGTGCCCGAGCCGGTGAAGTACGTCGCTCCGATCGCTTTCAACGTGGTGGCCCTCGCCGGGAACCTCGTCGACGACGGATCCGGCGAGACGGACGAGGACCAGAAGCTGCGCAACGAGTCCCGCAAGATCCTCGACCTGCCCGAGCTCCTCGTCTCCGGCACCTGCGTCCGGGTACCGGTCTTCACCGGCCACTCCCTCTCGATCAACGCCGAGTTCGACCGGCCGCTGAGCGTGGAGCGGGCCACCGAGCTGCTCTCGCACGCGCCCGGGGTTGAGTTGTCAGACGTGCCGACGCCGTTGCAGGCCGCCGGTCAGGACCCGAGCTTCGTCGGCCGGATCCGGCAGGACCCGGGCGTCCCGGGCGGCCGAGGGCTCGCGCTGTTCGTGAGCAACGACAACCTGCGCAAGGGCGCCGCCCTGAACACGATCCAGATCGCGGAGCTGATCGCCGCGGCGCGGTAGCCGGAAACGCCGGCGATGGGCCCGACGAGCCGTCACACTCGGGTCTGGACAGCGCCGAGCAGCAGCCGACCCCGGGACCCTCGAGACTGCGCAGGGTGGTCATGCGTGTGGAGCGGGCAGCCCGCGACCGTGCGCACCTCATCGTCATCTCGTCCGAGAGCGGGCTGGTCACCCCGCGCCGCCCCGCCGCCTGACCCGCGCCGCCCCGCCGCCTGACCACGGCCGTCCCGCCGCCCCGCCGAGCGCGTACTTGTGCGGCGCAAGAGGCTGTTAAGTCGCACAAGTACGCGGTCGGCCGGGTGTCGATCCACAGGCCCGGGACCGGACCCCGGGTTCGTGATGTGCTGCCGCAATGAGACGTGTCATCGCGCCAGAGCAGGTCCTGAGGATCGCCGCCAAGCAGGCGGGTCTCGTCAGTGCCCGGCAGTGTGCACGTGCCGGTGTTTCCTCAGACCGGTTGACTTCCCTGGTGCGCGCGGGGACGTGGGAGCGGGTGGTCCGAGGTGTGTATGACACGGGGGCGAAGGACGACCGGATCAGCGCGTGGGACGCCGCCCGGCTGCGTTCGGCCTGGCTGGGACTGCTGGCGTGCGGGCCGCGGGCCATCGCGGTCGGGTCGTGTGCGCTGGCGCTCCGCGGTATCTGGGGTCTTCCCCTGGCGATCGAGCCTCAGGTCGCGTTGCCCGCGGGGCACGGGACCCCGGGACGGGGAGGTATCCGGGTACGTCGGTTCGATGCCGGGATGACGACGACCCTGATCCGGGGACGAACGGTCGCCACGCTCGACTACGCGATCGCGCAGGCGCTGCCGGAGCTGACGCGTGACCATGCGGTCGCGGTGCTGGACCACGTCATCAACCGGAAGCTGATCGACCTCTCCGAGCTCCGACGGACGCAGCAACTGATCCAGGGGCGGCGCGGGGCGGCTCGGACCCATGAGTGGTGGGCGCTGGTCGACGGACGTGCGGAGTCGCCGCTGGAGACCTCTGCCCGGCTCGCCTGCCACGACGCGGGCATGCCGCCGGACGACCTCCAGATCATCATCACCGACCGTTCCGGCCGGTTCCTCGGTCGGGGCGACATGGGGTGGCGCCGAGAGGACGGGACGTGGGTCATCGCAGAGCTGGACGGTATCGAGTTCCACGACACGCCGATCGCTGTCTTCAGGGACCGCGAGCGACAGAACGAGCTCCAGGTGAACGGCGCCGTCACGGTGCTCCGCTTCACCTCGGCGGACGTTCGCAGCAGGGTGATCCTCGAGAAGGTCCGCCAGGCGCTGGGCCGAACGCGTAGTTCCGCGGCCTAAGCGCGCGATGCGCCGCGGAACCACGCGTTCGGCGGTCAGTGCGGCAGCTCCAGGTGGTGGCGGACGAAGTCGAGTTCGGCCCGCATCTGGCGGACCCGCTCGTCGTCGACGTAGGACCCGTGCCCCGCGTCGTAGCGGTACGTCTCCACCTCGCCGCCGAGCTCCTCGAGCGCGGTGACGTAGTTCGCGATCTGCCGGTAGGGGCAGCGGGGGTCGTTCTCCCCGGCGAGGATCAGCACCGGCGCGGCGACCTGATCCACGTAGGTGAGCGGTGAGGAGACCCGGTACACCTCGGGTGCGTCCTCGGGCGAACCGCCGAAGAGGGACCGGTCGAACGCCTTGAGGGACTCCATCTCGTCCTCGAACGCGGCCACGTAGTCCGCCACCGGCAGCCCGGCGATCCCGAGGGACCATCGCTGCGGCTGGGTGCCGAGGCCCAGCAGTGTGAGGTACCCGCCCCAGGACGCTCCGGCGAGGACGCTGCGGGAGGGGTCCACGACGCCGTCGTCCACGAGATGCTGGTGCACCGCCGCGATGTCCTCGAGCTCGGTGAAGCCGACCTTCGCCTCGAGGGCGTCGCGCCAGGCCGAGCCGTACCCGGTGGACCCGCGGTAGTTCACGTTCAGTACCGCGAAACCGTGGTCCACCCAGGCTGCCGCAGAGGGGGAGAAGCTGTCCGAGTCGTGCCAGGTGGGCCCGCCGTGGACGTCGACCACCACCGGGAACGGTGCCGAGCCGACGGCGGGGCGACGCAGCAGCGCGTGGATCCGGCCCCCGGGGCCGTCCACCCACACGTCCTCCACCGGCACGGACTCGGGGGCGCGACCGCCGCCGACCGTGATCACCGGCCGTCCCGTCGTCGTCGAGTGCACGGACCGTGCTTCCGCGGCGGAGGACCGAGCGACCCAGACGTCACCGTCCGGTCGGGCCGTGGCTCCGGAGACGCTGCCGAGGGTGGGGCCCACCGCCCGGGTGGTCCCGTCCGTCAGGTCGTAGCGGTAGAGCAGCGTGCGGGCCTCGTGGTCGACGGCGACCAGGAGGCCGCGCGCGTCCGGGTACCAGTCCGCATCGGCGACGTCACCGGCCAGGCCCAGCTCGACCGGCCGCTGCAGACCGCTCGCGACGTCCCAGATGAGCAGTCGCGCAGCCCCCGAGCGCTCATGCCGCACGAGGAGCCGCGTATCACCGGGGACCGGGGCGAAGTCCATCGCCCACAGGCCCTGGCCGGGCCCGTCGTCCAGGTTCGTGACGACCGAGCCGTTGTCCGCCCGGACAACCCGCAGCGCGGGGTGTCGGTTGTCGCCCCGCTCGCTGTGCTCGACCACCAGGAGGTTGCCGTCCCGGCTGAGCGCGGCGGCCTCCGCGTCCTGCTCGTGGGCGTACAGCAGGGCCGGCATCTCGGTGCCGTGCAGGGAGGGTCCGACGATCACCTGGTGGATCTGGGTGCCATAGGCCTCGTCGCTTCGGCCGATCACGGCTGACCCGTCCTCGGCCAGCAGCAGACCCGCCGAGTAGGCCGGTGGAAGGTCGATGGGTCGCTCCTTGCGGCGCGCCGGGGTGGAGCCGAACGGCTGGCGGCGCCAGGTGCCGAACTCGTCCCCGTCGGTGTCGTCGAACCACCAGATCCACCTGCCGGCGGGGTCGATGGTCGCGTCCGCGGTGCCCTGTGGACGGTCCGTGGCCCGCACGAGCCGTTCGGTCGAGACGGACCAGGAGTGCACCTCCTGCACGCCGCCCGCGGTCGCGACGACGACGGC
>JAENWO010000189.1 GCA_016649925.1 Actinomycetales bacterium | reverse complement strand
GTTCGTCTCGAGGAGGACCTGGACGGGCTCGTCCGGCCGGAAGCCGGTCAGCTCGACCGAGACCGTGCCCCCCGCCCGGACCCGGTCGGCGCCGAGCGAGATCGCCGGGTCCGGCTCAGGGGACACCGCGCCCTCGACCACCGGCTCCATGAGCGTCACCGCGCCAAGCCGCGCGCCGTCCTCCTGGTCGTGCGGCAGGTCGTTCCAGGAGGACTGGCTCGCGGGCTCGCCGTCGGTCACCCGGACGTCGAAGCCGAGGGTGCCGCCCTGGGCCAGACCATCCGCCGGCAGGCGGACGACGACGGCGTATCCGCCGTCGGTGCTGCGCACGACCGCTTCCGCCGCTGGTCGTCCCGTCACGGGCGACGCTCACCTGATCGGACCCGAGAAAGAGATCCACCACCTCGCCGGCGCCGTCGTCGGCGTCTAGCACCTCCACGGACGCGGTCAGGTGGTCGGGTGCCCAGCGCAGCTGGAACCCGGTGGCGGGTGCGCTCGCGGGCAGGGCGCACCCGCGACCCGATCGGTACGTCGCCGCATGCCACGCGAGACGCACGTGCGGACTCGCCGCCGGTACGGCGACGATCGCCGGCGCCGACCACTCGCCGCGTGCCACGCGACGCAGCGAGTGGTCGAGCTACCAGGCGTAGTCCTCCGGGGCGGTCTTGCGCCCGGGGAAGATCTCGTCCAGGCGACCGAGCGCGTCCGCGTCGAGCTTCACGCCGAGCGCTCGGACCGCGGCGTCGAGCTGTTCGCCGGTGCGCGGGCCGATGATCGGAGCGGTCACGGCAGGCTGGTGCAGCAGCCAGGCCAGACCGATGTCCCCGGGCTCGTGCCCGAGCTCGGCCGCCAGGTCCTCGTACGCCTCGATGGCACCGCGCTGAGTGGCGAGGACCTCCGCCGAGCGGCCCTCGAGACGGCGCTTGCCCTCCCGCTCCTTGCGGATGACCCCGCCGAGGACGCCGCCGTGCAGCGGCGACCAGGGGATCAGGCCGAGGCCGTTGGCCTGGACGGCGGGGATGACCTCGAGCTCGATGTCGCGGGTGAGCAGGTTGTAGATCGACTGCTCGCTGACCAGGCCGGTGAAGTTACGGCGGCGCGCCTCCGCCTGGGCGGTGGCGATGTGCCAGCCGGCGAAGTTGCTGCTGCCCGCGTACAGGATCTTGCCCTGCGCGACGGCCGTCTCCATCGCCTGCCAGATCTCGTCCCACGGCGTCTCCCGGTCGACGTGGTGGAACTGGTAGATGTCGACGTAGTCGGTCTTCAGACGCGTCAGGCTCGCGTCCAGGGCCCGGCGGATGTTCAGCGCCGAGAGCTTGCCGTCGTTCGGCCAGTCGCTCATCTCGCCGTACAACTTCGTCGCGAGCACGGTACGCTCTCGGCGCCCGCCGCCGGTGGCGAACCAGCGGCCGAGGAGCTCCTCCGTGGCACCCGGGCCGAGGCTCCCGCCGTAGCGGTTCGCGGTGTCGAAGTAGTTGATGCCGTGCTCGTGCGCGGCGTCCATGATGGCGTGCGAGTCGGCCTCCTCGGTGTGCGGACCGAAGTTCATGGTGCCGAGGCACAGGCGGGAGACTTTCAGACCTGAGCGGCCGAGGTGTGTGTATTCCATCGCCTCAGACTGCTACATCTCCGGGTCGTCAACAACTCGGGCAGAGAGATGCGCTCGCTGCCCTGCCGGGCGGCGAGCGCTAACCGGCCGTCTCGCCGCTGCGCGGCACGAGGCAGCTCCGCAGCGTGCCGGGCACGTCGGCCACCCCAGGTCCACCGCTCTCGAGCCAGGTCGCGAGCTCCCCGGTCAGCTCCTCACCCGCCAGCCGCTCGAACCACACCGGCTCGGCGGACGCGGCCCGGCCCCTGGCACTCGGACGGGCCACGACCACGTCACCGCGCTCGCGCTCGCGCACCCAGCGTCTCTCCGGCGCACAGGCTGCAGGCGGTGAGTCCCGGCACGACGCCGCCAGGGCGGGACACATCAGGCATCCGCACGGCGTAGCGACCGCTCCGCGCGGGCGCCGCCTCGGCGGGCTCTGCGGACGTCCTCGACGCCGCTGGCCGGTGTTCCTCCTCGCTGGACCTGAAACGGCCGGTCGTCTCACGGGTGCGGCCCGACGGCCGCTGCTACGTTGCCCGGGAGACCCATGCGACGAGCGCGCCAGGAGACCTCGCCAATGTCGGCACGAGATGCTCGCTCTGCCAGCGTCAAGGATCCCGCCGAGGCCGGGCTGATGCTGGCGCTGGCGACGATCGGGTTCCTCGTCAACTTCTGGGCGTCCTTGTCGCGTCAGGTGCGGCGCAGGACAGCCACACCGTACGGGTCGATCGACACGGAGCTGACGGGCGCGCCATCGAGCGTCACCAGGCCACCCGCCGTGACCGACGGCGTCACCGTGACGGGCTTGCGGTGCTGGCTGACGAGAAAGACGAACTCTCGCCCGTCATCGTGCACCAGGGCGTCCACGAAGACCTTCGGGTCGGCGACCCGCACCGGCCGCTCGACACCGGCGAGGGCCGCGAGCGCGTCGTACAGCCGGTACGTGTCCTCGGGATTCACCCGCCCTTGGGCCGCGGCGAGGTACTCGAGCGGGTACGTGCACAACACCGTCCGCCCCGGCCCGTGCGCCTTGACCACGATCGCGGGGTTCCCGCGGGAGTCGGTGGCGACGACGACCCCGTCCGTGACCACGACCGGCAGGAAGGCGCGGCCCTCGGCGTTGCCGGCCGCCCTGAACCGCAGCACGTCACCGGCGCGCAGCGAGCCCAGGTCGGCGCTGAAGGTGATCTCCACGACGTCGTCGACGATCGGGTCGTTGAGCCCGTACACGAGGTCGCGCGTAACCCCGAAGATCTCCTCGGTGTAGATCCACCACGGTCCGCGCTGGCTCCCGGACTCCCCCGCACAGTAGGAGGCGTACACCGTCGCCCCGGCGCGGGCGAGCTCGGGGACCTGCACCCACGACGGGCCGGTCAGCTGCTTGACGGAGGGCAGGAGGTACAGGTCGTAGCCGCCCGGCAGGCCGCCGTCCTCCACCTCCCGGACGACGCCGACGGCGAGGTCCGCCTCGCGCGCCGCGACATACGCCTGCTCCGTGTTCTTCACGATCACGACCCGCTCCGCCTCGTTGGTGAACGAGTAGTCGGCCGCGAGATAGGACGGCACGACGAGCGCGGCCTGCACGTCGCGGCGCTCACAGCGCAGGACGTCGACGTCCGTGAGGGTCTTGGCGAAGGCGGCGAGCTCCCGCAGGGGCGGCTTGGGCTCGCCGCTGCTCGTCGTGATGCCGAAGTGCATCTCGAACGGGTGGTGGCTGTACGGGCGCTGGCCGATGATCGCGTCATAGTCCGTGTTGTTCCAGGCGATCCACCCGGTCGCGCCCGCGAGCAACGTGGTGTGCAGCAGCTGGCGGTAGTAGTGGCCCGCGTTCTCGGGGGAGACGAAGTCGCTTGACAGCCCGAACTCCTCCATCACGACCGGGCGGCCACCCACCGCGGCGAGCTCACAGATGATGGCGGCCTTGAGGTGCTGGCGGACGGGATCGGACTCCATCCGGTACACGTGCGGGCCGGTGAAGTCGACGAACGCGCCGAGCTCGACGGCCGAGTAGCCGTTGTCGTGCCCCGTCGTCTCGATCCCCCACGCGCCGTCGCCGATCGAGACCGGCTGGTGCCCGCCGCCGGCGCGGACCGCGTTGACCATCAGCTCGGCCCACGCGCTGACCTCCGCGCGGCTCGCCTCGCCGCCGTAGATCGGCATCTCGTTGGTGATCAACCAGCCGGTGACCGCCGGGTCGTGGGCGAACCGCGCGGTGAGGGTCTTGATGTACCAGGCCTGCCGGCCCACGAACCAGACGTCCGTGTACAGGTCGCGGCCCTCCCGCCAGGCCGGGTCCCAGTTCTGTCCCGACATGTGCCCGACGATGAACGTCGGGATCGTCGTCATCCCGGTCTCGCGGTGGGCCTGGAGGAAGTCGGCGAACCGCTCGCACAGGGCCTCGTCCACAGTGGTCGGGGTCGGCATGAAGTCCGGCCAGTAGAAGAACGACCGCGTCATCGTCAGGCCGTGTGCGGCGAGCACGGCTAGCTCCTCGCGCACGATGGCAGGATCGTAGTTCCGCCACATCAGCGGTCCCCCGGTGCGCGACCAGAAGTTGGCGCCGAGCCACGCGAGCGGTGTGGCGGGGGACGCGGCGCCCGTTGACGTGACCTTCGTGAAACTGCGATGCATAGCCTCTGCCTCTCCACACACTGATGAGCTGCGACCGGGGGTGCCGGTCGCAGGGTCCTACTTGATCGCTCCTCCGGTGAGGCCCGCGACGAAGTACCGCTGCAGCAGCAGGAACCCGATCACGACGGGCACACTCACGACGAGTGATGCGGCCATCACCTCGTTCCAGTAGACGTTCGTCTGGGTGGAGTACTGCCGCAGGCCGATCGACAGGGTCCGGTTGGCGCCCGTCGTCATCACGGAGGCGAACAGGACCTCGCCCCATGCGGTCATGAAGCCGTAGATCGCCACCGCGATCACGCCGGGCCGCGCCGCGGGCAGCACCACCCGGAGCAGCGCGCCGATCGGCGAGCACCCGTCGACGCGAGCCGCCTCGTCGAGCTCGCGCGGGATGCCGTCGAAGTATCCGGCCAGCATCCAGATCGAGAACGGCAGCGAGAACGTCAGGTACGTGATGATCAGGCCGATACGCGTGCCGACGAGCTGGACCCCGAAGGTCTGGTCGATGTTGACGAAGATGATGAACAGCGGCAGGAGGAACAGCACCCCGGGGAACATCTGCGTCGACAGCACCGTCGTCGTGAACGTGGTGCGGCCCCGGAAGCGGTACCGGGAGACCGCGTACGAGGCGAAGATGGCGATGACCAGGCTGGCGAGGGTGGCCGACGTCGCCACGATCGTGCTGTTGACGAAGTACCGGGCCAGCGGGACGGTCGTCCACATGTCGACGAACGGCTCGAACGTGATCCGGCTGGGCCACCACGAGAAGGCGCCCCGGACGTCCTCGAGGGGCTTCATCGACGAGGTGATCATGACGTAGATCGGCAGGATCGTGAACGCCGCCAGGACCGTGATCACCGCGACCCGGAACGCCTTGAAGGCGGTGGTGTCATGCACGGCGCGACCTCCGGTTCACAACGGCGAAGTAGATCCCCGTGACGAGCAGCAGGAACAGCAGCAGCAGCACGGACATTGCCGAGCCCAGGCCGAAGTTCCAGGTGAGGAACGAGGCGTTGTAGATGTGGAAGGAGATCAGGTCCCCGGCCGGCGGCTGAGAGGTCCCGAACAGCACGTACGGCGTGTTGAAGCCGTTGAAGACCCACAGGGACATCACGAGGACGAGCACGACGTTGACCGGCCGCACCATCGGCAGGGTGATCGACCGCCACTGGCGGAACGCGTGGGCGCCGTCGACCGCGGATGCTTCGTAGACGTCC
>JAENWO010000255.1 GCA_016649925.1 Actinomycetales bacterium | reverse complement strand
CGACGGCCCCATCATCGCGAGCAGCATCTACGACGGAGAGCACCACGACGCGACCAAGGAGCTCGACGGCTTCTCCTGCGCCGGCTTCGACGACTCCGACTGGACCCCCGCGGCCGTCCGGGGTGACTTCCCCGTACCGGAGCCCCGCCTGGGCCCGGCTGTCCGCAGGATCGAGGAGCGACGCGTCCGTGAGGTCATCTGCACGCCGTCGGGACGGACGGTGCTCGACTTCGGGCAGAACCTCGTCGGCTGGCTCCGGATCGTCGTCTCGGGAGATCGCGGGCACACGGTGACCCTGCGCCATGCCGAGGTTCTCGAGGCAGGAGAGCTCGGAACCAGACCGCTACGGCGTGCACGGGCGACCGACAGCTACACGCTCAAGGGCGAGGGTCGCGAGACGTGGGAGCCGAGGTTCACCTTTCACGGCTTCCGTTACGCCGAACTGGAGAACTGGCCGGAGGAGCTGGATCCTGCTGACGTAACGGCCGTCGTCGTCCACTCGGACATGGAGCGGACCGGGTGGTTCAGCAGCTCCGACGACCTCGTGAACCGGCTGCACGAGAACGTCGTGTGGGGGATGCGTGGCAACTTCCTGTCCCTGCCCACCGACTGCCCGCAACGCGACGAGCGGCTGGGCTGGACCGGGGACATCCAGGTCTTCAGCCCGACGGCGACCCTCCTGTTCGACTGTCACGCCTTCCTCGGTTCCTGGCTGAAGGACCTCGCGTTGGAGCAGGAGCCGCGCGACGGCGTCGTGCCCATGATCGTCCCTGACCCACTCGGCGCCATCCTCACGCCCACGGCGGCGTGGGGAGACGCCGCGACCGTGGTGCCCTGGGTGCTCTACGAGCGGTTCGGCGACGTCGCCCTCCTGCACGAGCAGTACGCGAGCATGCGCGGATGGGTCGAAGCGCTGCTCGACGTCAGCGGGGACACCTTGCTCTGGGAGGGCCAGTTCCAGTTCGGTGACTGGCTCGACCCGGACGCACCCCCGGACCGACCGGGTGACGCGAAGACGGACGGCGACATCGTCGCCAGCGCTCACCTGGTCCGGTCGCTGGGCATCGTCGCGGCGGCAGCCGGGGTGCTGGCAAACAGCGAGGACGCCGAGCGTTACGGGGACCTGTCCGAGCGTGCCCGCGCCACCTTCCTGCGGACATACGTGAGCCCCGACGGCCGCATGGTCTCCGACGCCCCGACGGCGTACGCGATGGCCCTGCAGTACGGCATCGCCCGGGACGGTGCTCAGCGTCGGGCCATGGGGGAACGGCTCGCGCACCTCGTCCGCTCGGGCGGTTACCACATCAGCACCGGCTTCGTTGGCACGCCGATCATCCTCGACGCGCTCACTGCCACGGGACACCTGGCGGCAGCCGAACGGCTCCTGACCCAGACCGAGTGCCCGTCCTGGCTCTACCCGGTGACGATGGGCGCGACGACCATCTGGGAACGATGGGACAGCATGCTCGACGACGGGACGATCAACCCCGGAGAGATGACGTCCTTCAACCACTACGCACTCGGGGCCGTCGCGGACTGGCTGCACCGGGTTGTGGCCGGCCTCGCGCCCGACGGGCCGGGGTATCGGGAGATCCAGGTGGCCCCGCGACCGCTCGCCTCACTCGATCACGCCCGCGCCTCGCTCACCACACCGTACGGCCCGGCCGAGGCGGGTTGGCGGCGAGGTGCGGACGGTGCCGTGACCGTCGACGCCCTTGTCCCGGCGAACACCACTGCTCGAGTCCGTCTCCCCGGATCGGCCGAGGTCATCACCGTGGGCTCAGGGCGGCACAGCTGGACCGTCGCCGAGGAGCCCGAGTCTCCTCCGGGCCGGCTCTCCGCCGACTCCGACCTCGCGCGCATCGTCGACGACCGGGAGGCGTACCGTGCCGTGATCTCTGCCGTCGAGGCCCTCGCCCCGGAGCACGCGCGCGATGTCCGCAGCAAGACCCGCTGGCTGCCCACCCGCACGTTGGCGGACTCGCTCTTTCCGATCCCTCCCGCCGTCTCGAAGGAGATCGCAGGCGTTCTCGACTCGTTGCAGAAGCAGCGGGATGCGGTGCGCTGAGACGACGTCGGCTCAGCCGGCTTCAGCTACGCTCGAGCCCCGCACCACGAGCTCGGGGGCGAACTCGATCTGCTCGGCCGGCTCATCGCTGCCGTGCCGGCGCAAGAGCATGTCGGCCGCCGTCCAGCCCATCTTGTACATCGGCTGGCGCACGGACGTGAGGGGGGTGGCCAGCATGCTCGCGAAGTTGACGTCGTCGTACCCGACCACGGCCATCTCGCCGGGCACGGCCACGCCGAGGTCGCGCAGTGCGCGCAGAGCGCCGAGCGCCGTGAGGTCGTTGACGCAGAACGTGGCGGTCGGGCGAGGGCCCGGCCAGGCGAGCAGGGCGCGCATGGCCGCATCACCGCCGTCGGCGTTGAGAGTCTCAAGGGGGATCTCGATGAGCGCCTCGGCGGGGTCGAGTCCGCGTGAGAGGAGTGTCTGGACCACGCCGTCGCGGCGGTCCACGCACTGGCGCAGGGTGAGGGGGCCGTTCAGGAAGGCCAGTCGCGTGTGCCCCTGGTCGAGGAGGTGACCGGTGGCCAGGGCCGCGCCGCCGACGTCGTCCACGGCTACGGAGGCCAGGTCCGGGAGCGGGGAGGTGTGATCGAGCAGGACGACGTCGATATTGCGCTTCCGGAGTGAGATCAGCGCGTCGATGCTGCCGTGGGAGGGGACCGCGAGCACTCCCTGGACTCCGTGCTCCTCGAAGAGGCGTAAGTAGCGGGCCTCGCGCTCGGGGTTCTCGTCCGAGCTGCACAACATGAGCGTGAAGTCGTCCTGCGCGAGGCGGTCCTCGATGCCGCGGGCCATCTCCGTGAAGAACGGGTTGGCGATGTCGAGCACGACGGCGCCGATGGTCTTGATCTCCCCGCTGCGCAGCTGCCGCGCCGAGGCGTTGCGTACGAACGCCAGCTCCTGGATGGCCGCTCGCACGCGTTCGCGGGTGCCGGCGGCGACGTGTTCCGGGCGGTTCAGCACGTTGGACACGGTGCCGACCGAGACGCCCGCGAGTTTTGCGACGTCCGTGACGCTGGCGCGCTTCGCCGGTCTGGCGCGCTTCGCCGGTCTGGCGCGTCTAGCCCGGCGCGCCTCCTCGGCCGACTCCGCCGTGGCGGTGGACTTCGACGTCATCGTTCTCCCTCGATCGCGCGAGCACCGTTGGCGGCGTCGCATCCGCCGCCCAGTTTATCGATTCACCGTACGTGCCTTGACACCACCGCGGCACGACTCATACTCTCAGCAGATGTGAATCGTTTCAAGGTTGAGCGGTTCGCCATCTGACGATTTTCCTGATGAAGGAGCAGACATGAGTAGCACCTCGGACGTGTCACCGCACGTCCGCACTGTCCTGCGCGAGCAGACGATCGAGCTGCCGTCGTGGGCGTTCGCCAACTCCGGCACCCGGTTCAAGGTCTTCAAGACGCCGGGGGTGCCGCGCGACCCGTTCGAGAAGATCGCCGACGCCGCGCAGGTGAACGCCTACACCGGCGTGGCCCCCCGCGTGTCGCTGCACATCCCGTGGGACCTGGTGGACGACTACGACGCCCTCGCCGTGCACGCGCGAGACCTCGGTGTGGCCATCGGTGCGATCAACTCGAACCTGTTCCAGGACGACGACTACAGGATGGGCTCGCTCACGCACCCGGACCCTCGGGTGCGGGCGAAGGCCGTCAAGCACCACCTCGAGTGCATCGACGTGATGCGGGCCACGGGGTCGACCGACCTCAAGCTGTGGCTGCCGGACGGCCTGAACTACCCGGGCCAGGACGACCTGCGCGCACGTCAGGACCGGCTCGCCGAGGGGCTGGCCGAGATCTACGCCGCGCTCGACGAGAACCACCGGCTGATCCTTGAGTACAAGTTCTTCGAGCCCGCCTTCTACGCGATGGACATCCCGGACTGGGGGACCTCGCTGCTGCACTGCCTGGCGCTCGGAGAGCGCGCCATGGTGGTGCTCGACACCGGCCATCACGCGCCGGGCACGAACATCGAGTTCATCGTCGCCCAGCTGCTCCGGGTCGGTCGCCTCGGCGCGTTCGACTTCAACTCCCGGTTCTACGCCGACGACGACCTCATGGTCGGTGCGGCGGATCCGTTCCAGCTCTTCCGGATAATGCACGAGATCGTCGGGGCGGACGCCCTGCGGCCTGACTCCGGTGTGAACTTCATGCTCGACCAGTGCCACAACATCGAGCCGAAGATCCGCGGCCAGATCCGTTCGGTGATGAACGTGCAGGAAGCAACGACCAAGGCGCTGCTGGTGGACCGGACGGCCCTCGGTCGCGCGCAGGTCGAGGGCGACGTGCTCTCCGCGAACGGCGTGCTGATGGACGCCTACAACACCGACGTACGCTCGCTCCTCGCCGAGCTCCGCGAGGAGCAGGGACTGGCGCCGGACCCGATCGCCGCGTTCCTCGCCTCCGGCTACACCGAGCGGGTCGCCGCCGAACGAGTCGGCGGCACCCAGGCCGGCTGGGGCGCGTGACCCCCACCCCGGAACGCGAGTGCTGGCGTTTCATCCCATATCTCGAGATAT
>JAENWO010000243.1 GCA_016649925.1 Actinomycetales bacterium | reverse complement strand
GGAGGCGATCGGGCCCGTCGTCGCGCGGGCCCGGGCAGCGGGCGTCGCCTCCGGGCTCGGCGCCTCGGCGAAGAAGGCCGGCTGATCGGGATGCGTGTTCTTGCTGCCATGTCTGGCGGCGTCGACTCCGCCGTGGCCGCGACGCGTGCAGCGGAGATGGGACACGATGTCACGGGCATCCACCTCGCGCTGTCGAGGAACCCGAAGTCCTACCGGACGGGCGCGCGCGGGTGCTGCACGATCGAGGACTCGAACGACGCGCGCCGCGCCGCCGACGTGATCGGAATCCCCTTCTACGTATGGGACATGAGCGACCGCTTCCATGAGGACGTGGTCGAGGACTTCATCTCCGAGTACGCCGCAGGCCGCACTCCGAACCCCTGTCTGCGTTGCAACGAGAAGATCAAATTCGCCGCCGTGCTGGATCGCGCGATGGCCCTCGGGTTCGACGCAGTCGCCACCGGCCACTACGCGCAGCTCGTCAGCGGCGGCGACGGACTGATCCAGATGCACCGCGCGGTGGATATGGGCAAGGACCAGTCCTACGTGCTCGGCGTGCTCACCCAGAGCCAGCTCGCGCACTCACTGTTCCCGCTCGGCGACTCCCGCAAGGAGGACGTGCGGGTCGAGGCGGAGAGCCGCGGACTGTCGGTGGCGGACAAGCCCGACAGTCAGGACATCTGCTTCATCTCCGACGGGGACACCGCGGGCTGGCTGCGCGAGAAGCTCGGCTCCGGCTCCGGGGAGATCGTCGACCATGCCACAGGCGAGGTGCTCGGCACGCACGACGGCGCGTTCGGGTTCACGATCGGCCAGCGTAAGGGCCTTCGCATCGGCCGGCCGGCCGCCGACGGAAAGCCACGCTTCGTGCTCGACATCGAACCGGTCTCCGGGACGGTCATCGTCGGTCCCCGCGACGAGCTGACCATCGACCACATCACGGGCATCAAGCCCCGATGGTGCGGCAGCGTCCCCTCCGAGCCGGTGCGGGGGACGGTTCAGCTGCGCGCCCACGGCGACGAGCACGAGGCGGTCGTCACCGTCGTGGGCGCAAGCGCTGACTCTTGGGTCACCATCGAGCTGCTCGAGCCGGCGCAGGGCATCGCCCCCGGTCAGGCGGCCGTGGTCTATGACGGTTCCCGCGTCGTCGGTTCCTGCACGATCGCCAAGGCGATCCGTCGCGCCTCCGTCGACGCATGACGTCGGCGACAGGCATCGGTTCGATGCCGGGTGAGGACGCGACGGCGTACGACGAGGCGCTGCGGACCGTTCTCGGCGAGCTGCCCGACCTGCCCTATCTTCCGGAGCTGCCCGGACGGGGCGCCGCGGCGAACATGACCGGGCGGGCATTGGCAATCGTGGCCGAGCTCGGCGCCGACCTGCAGCCTGCCGGCTGGCGGCTCACTGACGCGCCCGGCACCGACCAGCGGCGCGCGCGCTCCCTGTTGGCGCAGGACCTCGACGCGGCAGAGGAGCTGACCCAGGGATGGAAGGGCCGGTTCAAGATACAGGTCGCCGGACCGTGGACGCTGGCCGCAACGGTGGAGCGTCCTCGCGGGGACCGAATCCTGGCCGACCACGGCGCGAGACGCGAACTTGCGCAGGCACTCGCGGAGGGGCTGGGTCACCACATCGCCGACGTCCAGCGCCGGATCCCCGGAGCCGAGATCATCGTGCAGGTCGACGAGCCCATGCTGCCCGCGGTGATGGCCGCTCAGATTCCCACGGCGTCCGGCTTCTCCCGCCACCGGTCTGTGGACGCCCCCGGGGCTTCTCCCGCGTTGGAATGGGTGTTCTCCGCTGTCAAGGCGGCCGGGGCGACCCCGGTTGCGCACTGCTGCGCGGCCAACGTGCCGATCTCGCTGCTGACGGGGGCGGGGGCCGAGGGAATCTCGGTGGACCTGTCGGTGCTGCCGCTGTCGGCGTACGACGACCTGGCCGGTGTGATCGAGCGAGCCGGGCCGGTGTTCCTCGGGGTGACGCCCTCGACCGAGCCGGTGACCTCGCCGAGCGAAAGTGGCCTCACCGATCGGGTGCTGAGGTTCCTCGACATGCTCGGCTTCGATCCGGAGAGCGCCGGGAAGCAACTCGTGATCACCCCGGCGTGTGGGCTCGCGGGTGCGACACCGCACTGGGCTCGCCAGGCGCTCACGCTGAGCCAGAAGATCGCCACGAACCTCGGGTCGACCTGACGCCTCGCGTCGACAGTAACGTTGCCACGTGACCCGACTGCTGCTGGCCGCGCTGGCCCTGGGAGTCGGAGGGTTCGACCCGGCGGCCGCGCTGGTGGGGGCCGCGGCGCTCGGGGCCGGGGCCCGCGAACGGGTCGTCGTCGCTTACGCAGCGGTGGTACTGGTGGTGACCACGGGCCTGGGGGCGGTCCTTTCCATGACAGTCGGCGCGCGGCTGGCCGACTTCAGATGGTCCAGGCTCCTACCGCCGGACCAGGTCAACGCCTGGATCGGGCTCCTGCTCGGCGTGGGGCTGCTGGTATGGGGGATCCAGCGCTCGACGCGGTCGACGTATGCACATCCCGGCCCGAAGGAGGCGCGCGGGACCGGGCCCTTCGCGATGGTCGCGTTTGGTTGTGTGTACGGGCTCGCGACGGTCTTCGACCCCGCTTTCGTGGCGATGGTGGTGATCGCGGGCAGGATCTCCGGGCAGCCCGAAGTGCTCGCTGCCTGGGCAGTTTGGACTGTGCTCGCCCAGTTGCCACTGGTCGTGCTGCTGGTGGCCCTGCTTCGCGGGAGCCACGGCCGGTCCGTGCTGTTGCTCGAGCAATGGTGGCGACGTGCCCGGCCAGCGCTCCGCTGGGTGGTGACAGGCGCGCTGCTCCTGTCGGGGGGTTTCCTCGTGCTGGATGCGGTGTGGTGGTTCACCACGGGGGGCTTGCTCGTTCCTCTCCCACGCTAAGCGCATCAGGGGTTGGCGTGCTCGGAGAGGATGGCAAGGGACCGGGTGATCGCGAAGTCGTTCCAGGTAGAGATGCGGCGGATCATGAAATGCCCGACCCGGCCCATGTCCTTAAACTCCGTCGACGACGCGACCGACTCCGCCCGCCGTACGAAAGCTTGCGTCTCTCGGCACGAGGTGATCTTGTCGCTGCGTCCGTGTGCGGCGGCGAACTGCTTCCCGGCGAGCGTCTGCGCCGACTCGTCGGCGGGCAGCCAGGGTGCGAGGGCGACCACGCCGGTCACATGCGGCTCGTCGGCGACGGCCACGGCGGTGCGGCCTCCCATCGAGTGCCCAAGGAGTACGACGGGCAGGTCGCTGAGCTCACGGCGTGCCTCGGCCAACGCCCAGCGGGCATCCGGAACCGGCGACGGGGGAGAGGCGTCCCGCTCGTTCCAACCGGCCTGCTGGTGGCGCAGCAGCCAGATGCTGGCGCCCACCCGATTGGCCCGACCGCTGATGTGGCTCATCATCGCGTTCGACCGGCGCCACGACGCGTTCTTGCCGTCGACGGGGGTGAGGCTGTCGGCCTTTCCTCCGTGCAGCATGAGGATCAGACCGTTCGGACGGCCGTCGACGTCTCGGCGGGTGAGTTCTGGTCCCGGCACGTCTCGATCCTCTCAATTCACGCAAACAGCAGTCCATATTGTTTCGTCCACGGATCGGTCGGAGCACCCGGAAGAGTGTCGGTGTCACAGGGCAAGATAGGACACATGACGCAGACCCCGCAGATCCCCGAATCGGCCGGTTCGGCGGTCGAGGCCGCCCCTCCTGCGGCCCGTGAGGAGCACGGGCAGGTCGCGGAGGAGGTCGAGGACGCCCGCTGGCGCTACCACGTCGCGGACGCACCGACGATGTCGGACGCCGAGTTCGACGTGTTGCTGCGTCGGCTCGAGGAGCTCGAGGAGAGCTACTCCGAGCTACGCACCCCGGACTCGCCCACGCAGAAGGTCGGCGGGGCGGTGTCCACGCAGTTCACCGCCGTGGACCACCTCGAGCCGATGATGAGCCTGGACAACGCCTTTTCCGCCGAGGAGTTGGAGTCCTGGTCCGTCCGGATCGGTCGCGATGGCGTCACCGACGCGGAGTTCCTCTGCGAGCTCAAGGTCGACGGCTTGGCGATCAACCTGCTTTATGAGAGCGGGCGGCTGGTTCGCGCTGCCACCCGTGGCGACGGGAGGACCGGCGAGGACGTCACCCCCAACGTGCGCACGATCGACAACATCCCAGGCAGGCTCACCGGGACGAAGAAGCGCGCCGTTCCCACCCGGCTCGAGGTCCGCGGCGAGGTGTTTCTGCCCGTGGAGGCGTTCGAGAAGCTCAACGAGTCGATGGTCGAGCAGGGCAAGCCTCCGTTCGCCAACCCACGCAACGCGGCCGCCGGTTCCCTGCGGCAGAAGGACCCCCGGGTCACCGCGTCGCGACCGCTGGCGATGGTCTGCCACGGTGTCGGTTTCCGGGAGGGCTTCGAGCCGAAACGGCAGTCGGAGTCCTACCAGGCGCTGGCCGCCTGGGGCCTGCCTGTCAGTGACCAGGTGTCGGTTGTCCGGGACCTTGCCGCAGTGGAGGAGTACATCTCCTACTACGGCGATCACCGCCACGACGTCGAGCACGAGATCGACGGCGTGGTGGTCAAGGTCGACCAGGTGTCGTTGCAGCGCAGGCTCGGCTCGACGTCACGCGCGCCTAGGTGGGCGATCGCGTTCAAGTACCCACCCGAAGAGGTGAACACCAAGCTTCTCGACATCCGGGTGAACGTCGGACGCACCGGCCGGGTCACGCCGTACGGCGTCATGCGGCCCATCCGCGTGTCCGGCTCGACCGTCGAGATGGCCACCCTGCACAACGCCTCGGAGGTCAAGCGCAAGGGCGTTCGGATCGGCGACACCGTGG
>JAENWO010000216.1 GCA_016649925.1 Actinomycetales bacterium | reverse complement strand
GCTGGCCCCGGGCGAGTACGCGCAATGGGTCGATTGGATCAACCCGCTCACCGGCGAGTCGATGGGCAAGCCGCGCCTGTCGGGTGAGGGTCGGCTGGGGTCGCCGCGGTTCGCTGAGATGGTGGTGAATACCCCAAAGTCGCTGTCGATCGCGGCCGCGCTGCACCCGGAAGTATCTGAGGCGTTGGACGTGGCGCAGAGGGATGCAGTGGGCGAGATCCGACGTTGGCTCGGGCAGCACTCGGTCACTCGTGTTGGCCCGAGGGGCAAGCAAGAGGTCGTGCCGGTCGAGCAACTCGAAACGGTCGCGGTCGTGCACAAGACTTCACGGGCGGGCGATCCGCACCGGCACATCCATTTCCAGATCGGCACGAGAGTTTGGGCAGCCGGCGCGTGGCGGGGCCTGGACACGGCGGCGCTGTTCAAACAGCAGGGCGCGATCCGGGCGCTGGGTACGGCAGTGATCGCCGCGCATCCACAGCTCGCCCAGGTGCTCGACGCCCACGGGCTGACACTCGATCCCGTGACCGGCGAGGTCGCGGAGCTTGAGCCGTACAACGCAGCGATGAGCAAACGCGCCGAGCAGGTCAAGCGCAACCTGGCCCGGTTCGAGGCCGAGTGGGAGGCGAAGCATCCAGGGCAGGAGCCCGGTCCGATGGTCACGTCGCGATTGACAGCGATGGCATGGGACCACGAGCGGCCAGCCAAGAAACCGACAAGCCTCAAGGATGAGGCCAGCTGGCGCGCCGAACTGGAAACCCTCGGCTACACCTCGAACCTGCCGCGAGCGTCCCGACGTGCACCAATGACGTCAAGTGAGTTGCGCGTGCAACAGGTCGCTTCCCGCGCGCTGGACCGGTGCGCGGCCAGTGCATCCACCTGGACACGTCACACAGTGCAGGAGCACGTCACCCGCATCATCACCGAAGCTGGAGTGCGCGCCGAGCCGGAGGCGCTGCGCGACCTCATCACGATCACAACGAGGCTCGCGGTCGAGGATTGCCTATCAGTGCTGCCGCCCAGCGTGGTGCAACCGGAGCACGTTGCGCACTTGACGTCGCTGCACGTGGTCGCAGTCGAGACACAGTTGCGCGCCATGCTCGCCGAGCGCGCAGCAGGCGGTGAAACCCGGGTGCCGGAGGTGACGCACCTGGCGCGCAAGCGAAACCTCGACCCGGACCAGACGCTCGCGGCCGCGGCCATCGCCTCCGATGATCCGCTGGTGGTCGTGGAGGGCGCTGCGGGTGCGGGCAAGACCACCATGCTCGGGGCCGCGATCGCAGCCGACGCCGATCGTGGCAGGCCGACGCGGGTGGTGACGCCGACGAAGAAGGCCGCCGACATCGCCCGACAGGAACTTGGCGTCCCGACTGACAGCGTGGCCAAGCTTGTGCACGAGCACGGATGGCGGTGGAACCGCGATGGGGTGTGGACGCGCCTCGCCGTTGGTGACGCGGACCCGGAGACGGGCTCGACCTACACGGGCCCGTCCGCGGAAGCGCGCCTGGCCCGCGGTGAGCGGATCGTGGTCGATGAGGCGGGGATGCTCGACCAGGACACCGCGCTGGCCCTGCTCAGCGTCGCGGACGAGCACGGCGCGACTCTGGCCCTCGTCGGTGACCGGGCGCAGCTGGCTGCGGTCGGTCGCGGCGGCGTGCTGGAGATGGCGGCGGAGTTCTCGTCGCGTGTGTTCGACATGACGACCGTGCACCGATTCGGCGACCCCGAGTATGCGGACCTGTCCGTGCGTCTGCGGGCTGCGGAGCATCCGGCGTTGCTGTTCGACCGGCTGCACGCGCTCGGTCTGGTCATGTTGCACGAGAGCATCGAAGCGGTACAGGAGGCGATCGCCCGCGACAGGCGCGACGGTGATGCGATCACGGTGGCGACGAACGACGAGGCACGGGAACTGAACGTGCGCATCCGCGACCAGCGGGTGCGAGCCGGCCTGGTGGACGACGCCCGCAGCACGACCGGTAGCGATGGGCTGCCGATCGGCGAGGGTGATCTGATCCAGACGCGACACAACGACAGCGACCTGGGCGTGGCCAACCGGCAGACCTGGACCGTGCAGCACGTCGGCGCCGATGGAACCGTGTGGGCGAAGGAGAACGCCAGCGGGAGAAGACATCAGCACAGCGTGCGCCTGACTGCGGAGTACATCGCGGAACACACCCACTTGGCCTACGCCTCGACTGCATACGGCGTGCAGGGCGCGACCGTGCCCGAATCGCACACCATCCTCACAGACGCGTTGGACGGCTCCGGCGTATACGTCGGCATGACCCGCGCCCGCGACACCAACCGTCTGCACATCGTCGCGGCGGACCTGGACGACGCCCGCGAGCAGTTCGTCCTCGCGCTCGGACGTGACCGCGCCGACCGCGGCCTCGCCGCCGCGACCCAGACGGCCCGCGACAGCGTCACCGGCCTGACCCCGGATGGACCGGTGAAGGTCGTGAACACCGAGCGCGCCCGCCTCGGGGAACTGATCGAGCACGCCGACCGGCAGACCGTCCGGTGGCAGCACGCCGCGACCGCACTCGACCGCCAGCAGCGGGACCACCAGGCCGAAACCGACGAGCAACAAGCCGTCCTCGCATCTGCCGAGGCGACCGCCGAGCAAGCACGCGCCGAAGTCGTCGTCCAGCTCGTCGAGCAGGCCACAACAGACGGCACCGCCTACCTCATTACACGAGATCAGATGTGGGCCGCATCGCACACCCACCGCACCGCGAGCGGGCTCCGCAAGCGCAGCGCCGCCCGCGCCCTGACCACGGCCTCCGACGAGCACCGTGCTGCCGAGGCGACTGCCCGGTGGCGCTGGGGCAGCCTCCCCCAGATACCCGACAGCATCGAGCCATGGGCCACCGCCGTGGCACAGCAGGAAGCCGACGCCGACCCGCGCGTGAGAGAGACCCGCGAACAGGCGGACCAGACGAGGCAGGAGCAGCGGCGCCTCACCAGTCGGCAGATGCAGGAGCGCGGCGAACTGCGTCGCCAGGTGTTCGGCAACCGTACGCAGACCAGCGCTCAAGCTGAGGTTGCCCGGTGGCAGCAGCGGGCAGAGGCCGCCCGTCGCGATCTCGCGGCAATCGAAGGGCTGCCCGTGGTCGAAGCCGCGCAACTCGTCCGCGAGCGCGCCGAGCAGGAGAAGGCGCAGCGCGAGGCCGCAAAGCATGCCCTATCTGAGCGCCGCTCCCGCGCCGCACAACTCCATGACTCCACTGGTCGGTCGCGCGGCTACGGACCGATACCTCCCGAGCGGGATCTGCGACTGTAGCTAGTCTCCTTGCTGAGGCTAGAGCCGGTCGTTCAACTGTTCGGAGTCCTGGCGGTGATGAAGCACCGCGATGATCTCAACAGTGCTCGTATCGTCGTGAACCCGATACCAGAGTTGGTACGGGAAGACGTGCAGACTCAATCGGCGAGCTCCACGGCGAAGGACACGACCTGAGTGCGGGAAGTTTTCGAGTCGTCGCGCGGCCGCGTAGAACTCGTCGATGAATCGCTCGGTCTGATCGGGTGCTTCAGCGTCGTACCAAGCCAGAACGCGATCTCGATCTTGTCGGGCGTTCGGGGTGAGACGGACGTGGTAGGTCACGCCGTGCGGCGGCGCGAGCGGACCTCGCGCTCATCCTCATCGAGCGTCACGTAGTCGTCCGGGTTCGCGTCGGCCTCGGCGATGCGTTGGTCGATGATCGCGGCGATCTCCGGCGACACGTATCCGTCATCAAGCGAGTCATCAATCACAGCACGCAACTCCCGGCGCGCGGACTCATCAAGGCCCAGAACCTGATCCACAAGCGCATGATCAACCATCCCCCCATCCTACCTGTGAACCGCGGACCCCAACAGCGATATCGCGCCTCGGCCGCGGCGAACTCCACGACTTCATCAGCCACTCGCACGACCACGGGCTGCTTCCCCCTCGCGCGCTCGGGCCGTTGCCCTACAGCCTCGGCACGTCGCGCTGCGTGGTGCGGCCCGACGGTTCGGCACCGAACTTGCTCACGTCCGGCAGAGCGGGGCCGAGCCTCGGCTTGCGGTCCCGCGTGCCGCCGCCACCGACGCGGTTACTTCGCTCGGTGAGGGTGACCAGGGCCAGATGCCGATCGGCAGTCCAGCACACCAGACGCCCCTTCTCCTTCGCCCGGCCCAGGACTCCTGCCTCCGCGAGTTCGGTCAGGGCGCGGTGCGCGGCCGCAGGCGATACTTCCAGTCGGGTGCTGACGGACTCGGCGGTGAGCACCGGGTCGGAGGCCAGGGTGTCGAGGATGCGCAGTACGACCGCATCTCGTCGCGGCGTCGCCGGGCTCAGGCCGCGATCGCGGCGGAAGGCCACGAGTTCGTCGCGCACCCGCTCATCGAGCGCTGCAATGTTTTCGGAAAGCCGGACGGCGTTGCCGGCGGCACGTTCGGCGGCCTGCGAGAAGCCTGTCACCCACTCGTCCAGTTTCGGCGGGCCGGCCCGGTAGCCAGTGAGCCCGGCGATGTAGGAGCCGGTATCGCCAGCGAATACGGTGCTGATCGGGATGAGCGTGTTGCGCAGGGCGTCGGCGCGGCGCAACACGGTGTGGATGAGCGCGCGGCCGGTGCGGCCATTGCCGTCGATAAAGGGGTGGACCGTTTCAAACTGTGCATGAACAATCGCCGCTCGCACCACCGGGTTCCCACTGGTGTCGGTGACGAAGCGAGCGAGGTCGGCGACCAGGCGCGGCACCTCGCCCTCCGGAGGCGGCACGAACGCCGCACGCAGCGGGGACCAGCCGGGACCGCCAACCCAGTTCTGCTCCTGGCGCAGGCCGCGGTCCAGGCGCGGCTCGATGATGTGCTGAAGCTCCACGATGTCCTCGGTCGTGATCGGATGGTCCCGGTCGGCCAGCTCCGCGATCGCGGACTCAGTGGCCCGAACGTTTGCCACCACGTCGAGAGCCTGCCTCGGGCCGTGATGCAGCAGCTCGGCGATCGCCAGCCGCTTCGGGGTCACCCGGTTTCCCTCGATCCACGACGATGAGATGGATTCGGAGCGGATCAGCAGATGGTTCAGGTAGCGGCCGCGCGGCCCGATCCGCTCCTGTCTCTTATACACATCTGACG
>JAENWO010000007.1 GCA_016649925.1 Actinomycetales bacterium | reverse complement strand
GGCGTCGAAGCGCTTGTACTTCTCACTCTTGGTCGTCATCACTGTCCTCCTCTGTTCGCCATTCGCCGGCGAGCCGGTGCGCCTTCCCGATGTCCTTCTGCTGGGTCGACTTGTCGCCGCCACACAGCAGCAGGATCAGACGGTCCGCTTCTTGCAGGTAGTAGACCCGGTAGCCCGGGCCGTATGTGAGCCGAAGTTCCGAGACTCCTTGGCCGACCGACTTCGCGTCGCCGGGGTTGCCGTGAGCCAAGCGGTCGATGCGCTCCAAGATGCGCAACTTGCCTTGCTTGTCCTTCAGCTTCCTCAGCCATGTGTCGAATTCGCCTGTCTCGACGACTTCGATCATATGTCGACTATATCTGACAGTGGTCGAGACGTCCATGCGAAGTCGTCACGAGCCGTCGATCGTCATTTATGACCGCTGGAGCGAATCTCCTGCGGAATCCCTGCGGAATCTGGGACATTTCGGGCCAACGAAAACGGCCCCCGATTCCGCGTTTCCGCAGGTCAGGTGCCGTTTCAGGTCTACGTCAAGGTCTAGATGTCGTAGTAGAGCTCGAACGTGAGCTCCGTCCAGGACGTGTACAGGTAGGTGTCCAACGGATCGTCGTAGACGATGCTGCCCTGGCTGATCACGGTGAGGTTCGCGGCGCCTCCCTGCGCATTCGCGGCGTCGCCGGGGTAGAGCACGCGGTCGTCGATGATGCGCGACCAGGTGGGCTCGCCGTCGTCGTTCGAGCCGGCGAAGAACTCCCAGGCCGTGCGGTCCTGGATCTCGTCGTGTGGCATCCGGGCCAGGTACAGGTCCTGCGGGTCGGCCACGGAGTCGTCGAAGGAGTCGCGCCAGTTGCCGTCCAGGCCGTAGGCGTAGACATCAGCGTCGGGGGCTTGTGCGTAGTCACGGCCGTAGTCGAGGAACATGATCGTGGTGAACACGCCGTCGTCGAACATGGGCGCGCGCAGCTCCCAGGTCCACGTCTCGCCCTTGTCGTTCGAGCGGGCGATCGTGGCCGCGGGGACCTCGTTGAAGTCGAGCCGGAGGTCCTGCACCGCCAGGTAGAGGTCGCCGTCGACGCAGGCCATTCCGGTGGGCTTGCGGGTGAAGCCCTCCCCGGACCACACCTGCCCGAGCTCGTCGCCCAGGGCGAGGTTCTCACCGTCGAACCCGGCCTGCGGGGTGCCGGTGATCCGGGTCATCCCCACGTCGGCGAACTCGACGCCGAAGCCGTTGCCGTCCCCGAACGCGGCGTAGAGCTCGTCGTCGTCTGACCAGCAGCTCGGCCACAGGTCGCCGTCGGCCACCGCGGCGGCCGAGTTCGCATCGGCGAGGTGCCTCACGTCGAGCACGCCCGACGACGGCGTTGGGCCGGTTCCGCAGGCACTGAGGGCGAGGAGGGCGGCGAGCGAGGTGGCCACCACCCCCAGGGCGTGCCGGGTCCGGCGGGATCGCATCGCCGAGAGCTCTCTTCTGTACGAGTAATCGATTGCTCCGACCATAGGTGAGTGGCACGCACCCGTCAACGAACGCAGGGTGGCGACAGTCGTTGCTCAACGTGTCATGGGCATGTTCGCCGCACTCGGCTTCCTGCCCACGTTCCTGCAGATGACGACCGCGGCCGGCGTCACCCAGTCCGGCATCCTCGTCCAGGGGCCGTGCCAGGTCGCTGCCGTCGACACCGTCGATACCGGCGCGCCGCAACACCTCTGCGAGGGACACCGGGGTCCCCGACTCAGCTCAGGAGGCCAGGAACTCCAGCACCACGCGGTTCCACTCCTCGGCGTGGCTGGCGTTGACGCCGTGCGGGCCACCTTCGATGACGTGCAGGGTGCTGCCGGGGATCGACTCGGCGCTTCGCTTGCCGCTGACCTCGAAGGGGACGATGGCGTCGGAGTCGCCGTGGATGACGAGCGTCGGCACGGTGACCTTCTCGAGGTCGGCCCGGAAGTCGGTCCGGGCGAAGGCGCCGATGCAGTCCAGCGTGGCCTTGGGCGAGGCCAGGGCGGCGATCGCCAGCGCGTAGAGGCGCTGCGCCTCACTGACCAGGCCCTTGCCGTCGGCGGCGAAGAAGTCCTTCGTGAAGCCGTCGAGGAACGCGAGCCGGTCGCTCTTCACGCCGTCCTCGAACTGCGCGATGGTGGCGTCGTCCAGGCCGCCTTCGGGGTTGTCGTCGCTCTTGTACAGGTACGGCGGCACGGCGGACGCGAGTACCGCCTTGGCCACGCGGTCGGTGCCGTAGCGGCCGATGTAGCGCACGACCTCTCCGCCGCCCATGGAGAAGCCCACGAGGGTGACGTCGCGCAGGTCGAGGTGTGTCAGCAGCGCGTCGAGGTCGGCGGTCATCGTGTCGTAGTCGTAGCCCGTCCACGGCTGCGACGAGTCGCCGAACCCGCGGCGGTCGTACGTGACGACCCGGCACCCGGCGTCGACGAGGGCAGGCACCTGGTTCTCCCAGGACCGGCCGGACAGGGGCCAGCCGTGGATCAGCACGACCGGACGTCCCTGCCCGTGGTCGGTGTACGAGATCTCGATCGGGAACGCGGTGCCGGTGGTCAGCTTGGCCATGGGGGTCGCGTCCTCCGTCAGTGGTGGGTGCTCTGTCGGGCGCCGCCTCATCACGACGGCACCGCGTTCCCGATCGTAGGCGTACTGGTCGTGCGCGACCATTCGGGCACGTCGAGCGCTGCGGCGAGGCCGCGCCCCTGCGCAGGCGGGCCCACCGTCGCCTCGCCCTCCTCCCAGAGCAGCACCATCACGAGGTACTGCGGGTAGGTCAGGCCGAGCCGGGCGAGCATCGGGCGTAGCGCCCGGGCATCGACCGCCAGGCCTGGTGCAGCGCCAGGCAGGGTCGGTCGTCCGATCGACCCGAGCACATCCACGGGCCGGCTGAGCCGGATCTGGCTGACCCGGCTGACGGGCGACATCTCGATGTGGCTGTTCGGGGCGATGATCTTCACGATCTTCACCTCGCGCCCCGTGTGCAACCTCACGGCCGGCCTGTCCGAGCTCCCGCTCGGCTCGCTGCCCGCGGGTGGGGTCGGCATCGAGTCGCTCCAGCCCGAGATCGTCACGGGGCCGGTCCGAGCCGTTGCACTGCCTCGTGGTGGACTCCTCCACCGACGCGCTGGCCCCGTCGTTCTGGTACCTCGTGCTGCTCCTCGCCTTCGGCTTCGTGCTCACGCTGTTCCTGCGTGAGGTCGCGCTCTCCGGACACGGCCGGCGTGGTCGCGCGCGGCGAGGCCGTCGACGAGCAGGACGTGGCCGCCGCGGGCACCCGGACCGCCGACGGCGACCCCGGACCGCCGACGGCGACCCCGGACCGCCGACGGCGACCCCGGGCCCATCCCGGAGGCCGGGGAAGAGGTCGGGGCGCCGGTCTCGATCGGCGCCCACTAGCCTGGGACGGTGACGACGACCCCCCCGGCGGTGGGCGCCCCGCTACCCAGACCGCAGCGCTCGGCGCGACTGGTGTTCTGCAGCACCGTGCTCTGGCTCGAGGCATTCGTCGTCTTCTTCGCGACGCTCGTCGCGGACGGGCTCCGGATGGCGGGCCCGGGCACCGTCTGGGCGGTGGGTGGTGGCGCCGCCCTGGTATGCGTCCTCGCCGCGTTGAGCACGCGGTCGCGGATCGGTGTGGTGCTCGGCTCGCTCGTCCAGGTCGCGCTCATCGCCTCAGGGGCTCTGCTCCCGACGATGTGGTTCGTCGGAGCGGTGTTCGCGGTGCTCTGGGTGATCGCGCTCGTGCTCGGCGACCGGATCGACACCGAGCGGGCCGAGCGGTCCCGCGCCGCGGCGGCCGCACCACGCCAGTAGGGTGGGCCCATGACCCAGGACGTCCAACGAACCCTCATCCTGATCAAGCCCGACGGCGTGCGGCGCGGCCTGGTCGGCGAGGTCCTGCGCCGGGTCGAGGCCAAGGGCTACACCATCACCGCGCTCGAGCTGAGGCTCGCGGACGACGAGCTCCTCGCCGAGCACTACGCCGAGCACGAGGGCAAGCCGTTCTACACCCCGCTGGTGGACTTCATGAGGTCCGGACCCGTGGTCGTCGCCGTGGCCCAGGGCCATCGCGTCATCGAGGGGTTCCGCTCCCTCGCCGGCACGACCGACCCGACGGGCGCCGCTCCCGGCACCATCCGTGGTGACCTCGGCCGAGACTGGGGCCTGAAGGTGGCGCAGAACCTGGTGCACGGGTCCGACTCCCCGAAATCCGCCGCCCGCGAGATCGGCCTGTGGTTCCCCGGGCTCTGACTCCCCCTCACGTCCACCGCATCACCCTTTGCGCTAATGTCCTGACAAAGCCTTGACACGGGATGGCCCCCGTCCGACGATGAGGGCCACAGGCTTTTCCGAGGACGCAGAGGGTGACGCACGCACATGAGCACAGGCCCGGCCGACCTGCTCACGATCGGTCGTAGCGGCGTCGACATCTACCCGCTCGAGGTGGGCGTCCCGCTCGACGAGGTGAGCCGCTTCGCGAAGTTCCTCGGGGGCAGCGCCACGAACGTCGCGGTCGCCGCCGCCCGGCTCGGGAACGACGTCGGCGTCATCACCCGGGTGGGTGCGGATCCGTTCGGCCGGTTCGTCCGGAGCGCCATCGCGGGCTTCGGCGTGAGCATCGACCAGGTTCTCGTCGCCACCTCCCGCCCGGACCTGCCGACGCCGGTGACGTTCTGCGAGATCTTCCCGCCGGACGACTTCCCGCTGTACTTCTACCGGCAACCCTCCGCGCCGGACCTGCAGATCCTGCCCGGGGAGCTGGATCTGGGCGCGATCGCCGCCACCCGGATCTACTGGTCCACGGTCACCGGCTTGTGCCAGGAACCGAGCCGCGGCTCCCATCACGTCGCCTGGGAGGCCCGGGCTGGCGCCGCGGCGCCGGAGCGCCGGACGGTGCTCGACCTGGACTACCGGCCGATGTTCTGGCCGGACGCGGCGACCGCGCACGCGGAGATCGCTCGCGCCCTGCCGTTCATCGACACGGTGGTCGGGAACCTGACCGAGTGCTCGGTCGCGGTCACGGGCGAGGCGCAGGTCACGCTCTCCCCGGACGCCCTCGCGGACGCGCTGCTCGAGCTCGGCGTGCGCCTCGCCGTCGTGAAGATGGGTCCCGACGGCGTGCTCGCCGCCACGCCGGACGAGCGCGTGGTCAGCCACCCGGTGAGCATCGAGGTGGTCAACGGGCTCGGAGCCGGCGACGCGTTCGGCGGTGCCCTGTGCCACGGGCTGCTCCACGGTCACGACCTGCGGCGCACCCTGGACTTCGCGAACAGCGCTGGCGCCTACGTCGCCGGCCAGCTCGCGTGTGCCGACGCGATGCCCACCGAGGCTGATATCGACGCCCTGCTGGCGTCGCGATGAGCACCTGGGTGCACCCCGCCGGCACGGCTGCCCACGACGGGTGGGACGTCCGGCTCCCGGCCGGCGCCGAGCTGAGCTACGCCGGCGTCGCGGTCCGCACGCTCTCACCGGGTGAGCGGCTCGAGCTGGTCCCCGACGGCACCGAGCGGATGCTGGTCCCGTTGGACGGCGCGGTCGAGGCGCGCGTGGACGGCAGCACCCACGTCCTCGGCCGGGCCGGCGACGTGATGGAGGCCGCACCCGACGTCCTGTACCTGCCCATCGACCGCCGGTGCGACCTGCGAGCGAGGGACGCCGGCTGCCGGCTGCTGATCGCGAGCGCACCGGCCGACGAGGTGCACGCCGTGCAGCTCCTCCCGGCCCGGGACATCCCGGTGGAGGTCCGGGGGGAGCCGCCCGCGAGGCGTCGGGTGCGCGACCTCGGCGGTGAGCACGTGCTGCGCGCCCAGCGGCTGCTCGTCTGCGAGGTGCTCACGCCCGCAGGAGGCTGGTCCTCGTACCCGCCGCACAAGCACGACGCCGCCTCGCCCGGCACGGAGTCCGTGCTGGAGGAGATCTACTACTACGAGATCCGCCGGTCCGGGCCGCCGGCCGCACACGACCGCCCCGTGGGCTACCACCGCACGTTCGCCTCCGACGAGCGCGAGCTCGATGTGCTCGCCGAGGTCCGCTCGGGGGACACGGTGCTTGTGCCCTACGGCTGGCACGGGCCGTGCATGGCGCCGCCCGGCTACGCGATGTACTACCTCAACGTGATGGCCGGACCCGGCCCCGAGCGCACCTGGCAGGTCACCTTCCACCCGGACTACGACTGGACGCGGCGATGAGCACGATCCGGCTGACCGTCGGCCAGGCACTGGCCGAGTTTCTCGCCAACCAGTACTCCGTGGCCGACGGGCGGCGCCGGCGCCTCGTGCCTGGCGTCTTCGGCATCCTCGGGCACGGGAACGTCGCCGGCTTCGGTCAGGCCCTCGCCCAGATGGCCAGCACCCACGGCCCCGACCGGTTGCGCTTCCACCACGGGCGCAACGAGCAGGGCATGGTGCACGCCGCGATCGGCTTCGCCCGGATGACCCGACGGCGTCAGGTGCTCGCGTGCACGACGTCGGTGGGTCCGGGCGCGACGAACATGGTGACGGGCGCGGCCGCCGCGACGGTCAGCCGGCTGCCCGTGCTGCTGCTGCCCTCCGACACGTTCGCCACCCGGCGCAGCGCACCTGTGCTGCAGGAGCTCGAGGACGAACGCGCCGGCGACGTCTCCGTCAATGACGCCTTCCGGCCGGTGTCCCGCTACTTCGACCGGATCAGCCGCCCGGAGCAGCTGATCCCCGCTGCGCTCGCGGCGATGCGGGTGCTCACCGACCCCGCCGCGACCGGAGCCGTGACCCTGGCGCTCCCGCAGGACGTGCAGACCCAAGGCTGGGACTTCCCGGTCGAGTTCCTCGCGCCCCGGGACTGGGTGATCCGTCGGCAGGGCCCCGACCCGGCCGAGATCGAGGCTGCGGCCGCGGTCCTGCGTGGTGCGCGCCGCCCGTTGATCGTCGCCGGCGGGGGCGTGCTCTACTCCGACGCCGATGAGGCGCTGCGCAGGTTCTGCGCGGCCACCGGCGTGCCCGTGGCCACCTCGCAGGCGGGTGTGGGTGCGGTGGACTGGGACGAGCCGTGGGCCGTCGGTGCGGTCGGAGCCACCGGGACGACTCCGGCGAACACCCTGGCCGCGGACGCCGACGTCGTCCTCGCCGTCGGGACCCGGCTGGCGGACTTCACCACCGGCTCGCGGAGCGTGTTCGCGAACCCGGACGTCCGGTTCGTCACGCTCAACGTCGCCGCGCTCGACGCGGCGAAGCACGCCGCGACGCCCGTGCTCGCGGACGCGAGGTCCGGGCTCGAGGCGCTGCGCACCGCCGTCGGCCCCTGGCGGGTGGACGCCGGGCTCAGCGAGCGGATCGGCGCCCTGCGAACGGACTGGGAGGCGACGACGGATGCGCTGATGGCCCCGAGCGGACGTGCCCTGCCCGCGCAGAGCGAGGTGATCGGGGCGGTGCACCGGGCCACGGAGGCGAGGGACGTCGTCGTCGGCGAGGCCGGGTCCCTCCCGGGTGACCTGCACGCGCTGTGGCGGGCCAAGGACTCCCTCGGCTACCACGTGGAGTACGGCTACTCCACGATGGGCTACGAGATCGCGGGCGGCCTAGGGGCGAAGATCGCGGCACCGGACCGGGAGATCGTCGTGATGGTGGGGGACGGGTCCTACCTGATGCTCGCGACCGAGCTCGTCACCGCCGTCGCCGAGCGGCGGCGCATCATCGTCGTGCTGCTGCAGAACCACGGCTACGCCTCCATCGGGAACCTGTCCGAGAGCGTCGGGTCCGAGCGGTTCGGCACCGCCTACCGGTACGTGGCCGAGGACGGCTCGCTCACCGACGAGCTGATCCACGTCGACCTCGCCGCGAACGCCGCGAGCCTGGGCGCCCACGTCATCGACCTGGAACCGGGACGGGACGTGATCGCCCGGCTCGAGGAGGCCCTGCGAGCCGCTCGCGGCGTCGACGGGCCGGTGGTCATCCACCTGCGGACCGACCCCACGTTGACCGGCCCCGACGGCGGCGGCTGGTGGGACGTGCCCGTCGCCGAGACGTCCGAGCTGTCGGCGACCACGGCCGCCCGAGCCGATTACGAGATGGCACGCACCCGCCAGCGGTACTACTTAGGCATGAGCACCATCGAGGAGGAGTCATGAGCACACCCACGATCGACCACGTGATCAACGGCCGGCGGCGCAGCACCGGCGGTGCGCCGATCGACGTCACCGACCCGGCCACCGGCGCCGTCATCGGGGTGATCTCCGCCGCGGGGCAGGCCGAGCTCGACGAGACGGTCGAGCTGGCTCGCGCCGCGTTCGAGGTCTGGTCCCGGACCTCGCTCACGAAGCGTGCCGCGGTGCTGTTCAAGTTCCGCGAGCTCGTCGCGGCCCGCCGGGCGGAGATCGAGCAGGCCATCTCCGCCGAGCACGGCAAGACGCTGCCGGACGCCGGGGGGGAGATCACCCGAGGCCTGGAGATCGTCGAGTTCGCGTGCGGTCTGCCGCACCTGCTGCAGGGCACCTACTCCGACCAGGTCTCCACCGACGTCGACACCTACGCCTACCGGGAGCCGCTCGGCGTGTGCGCCGGCATCACCCCGTTCAACTTCCCCGCGATGGTGCCGCTGTGGATGGCCCCGATCGCCATCGCGGCGGGCAACTCGTTCATCCTCAAGCCGTCCGAGCGCGACCCGAGCGCTTCCCTCGTGCTCGCCGAGCTCTGGACCGCGGCCGGCCTGCCCGACGGCGTGTTCAGCGTGCTCCAGGGCGGTGCGGACCTCGTCAACGCGATCCTCGCCCACCCCGGCATCGAGGCCGTCTCCTTCGTCGGCTCGACACCGATCGCCCAACACGTCTACGAGGTCGGATCAGCGCACGGCAAACGTGTCCAGGCCCTCGGCGGGGCGAAGAACCACGCGATCGTGATGCCGGACGCCGACATCACCGAGACCGCAGACCAGCTCGTCGCCGCCGGGTACGGTTCGGCCGGGCAGCGGTGCATGGCGATCTCGGCGGTGGTCGCCGTCGGCGGTGAGGAGGAGACCGGGCCCTTGGTCAAGGCGATCGCCGAGCGCGGACGCCGGATCGTCGTCGGGCCCCACACCTCCGCCGACTCCGAGATGGGTCCGGTGATCAGCCCGCAGTCGCGGGAGCGGATCATCTCGATCGTGGACGAGGCCGAGGCCGAGGGCGCCCGCGTCGTCCTCGACGGGCGTGGGCTCAGGGTGGCCGGATACGAGGAGGGTTACTTCGTCGGGCCGACGTTGATCGACGGCGTCGAGCGCACGTCCCGCGCATACGCCGAGGAGATCTTCGGTCCCGTGCTCGTCGTCCTGCACGCGAAGGATCTCGACGAGGCGATCGCGATCGTGAACGAGGGCCCGTGGGGCAACGGCGCCGCGATCTTCACGTCCTCCGGGGCGGCCGCACGCCGGTTCCAGCGCGAGGTCCAGACGGGGATGGTGGGCATCAACGTGCCGATCCCGGTGCCGGCCGGCTCGTTCTCGTTCGGCGGGCGCAAGGCCTCGCTGTTCGGCGACACGCACGTCTACGGGCGTGAAGGCCTGCTCTTCTACACGCGCGCGAAGGTCGTCACGAGCCGGTGGCCGGACAGCGCGCTGCGCCCCGCCGCCTCGATGGCATTCCCGTCCGAGGCCAAGCATTGATCACCCTGGCGAACGCACCGGTCAGCTACGGCGTCTTCGAGCTCGGTGGCCAGGAGGGTGTTGCGCTGCCCGGTCCGGAGGAGCTGGCGGGCTTGATCGCGGCCGCCGGGTACACCGGTATCGACTCCGGACCGATCGGGATGCTGGGGCGCGGCGACGAGCTCCGCGAACGGCTGCGCCGGCACGGACTCGCTCTCGCCGGAGGTTGGGCGGACCTGCCGTTCTCGGACACCGAGGCGTTCGACGCCGCGCTCCCGGGCTATCAGGAGGCGCTCGCCTTCTTCGCCGAGGCCGCCGAGGTTGACCTTGCGCGGCCTCCGAAGCCGACGCTGGCGGACTCGGGTTCACCCGCCCGGCGCGCGAACCCGGGAGGCGGGGACGGGCTGAGCCTGACCCCGGCGCAGTGGGACACGTTCGCCGCGAATCTGGGACGCGCCGTCGGGCTGGCCTCCCGTGCCGGCCTCGAGGCGACGTTCCACCACCACGCGTGCACGTTCGTGGAGACGCCGCAGGAGATCGACGAGCTGCTCGCGCGTACCGACGTGGGGCTGACGCTGGACACCGGGCACCTCCTCCTCGGCGGCGGCGACCCGCTCACCGGGCTGGAGCGGTGGGCCGCCAGGATCAACCACCTGCACATCAAGGACGCACGGCGGAGCGTGCTCGACGCCGTCGTGGCGGCCCGTGGGGGCATGCGGGACGTGTGGACGTCCCGGGCATTCGTCCCGCTGGGCGAGGGAGACCTCGATCTGGAGGGTGTGATGGCGTGGGTTGTCAGCAGCGGGTACGACGGGTGGCTCGTGGTCGAGCAGGACGTCATCCCCTCGACCGAGGACGACGCCGGCCGCCCGCAGGCCGACCAGGTGCACAACAGGGAGGTCTTGCGTCGATGGATCCCGTGACGGCGCCGGCCGCGACGACGGCTCCTTCGAGCACTGCTGCGCCGCGGCTCCGGATCGGCGTCGTCGGTCTGGGCGCGATCAGCCAGAGCGTGCACCTGCCGCTGCTGGCCCGCCGCTGGGACCTGTTCGAGATCGCGGCGATCGCGGACCTGTCGGCCTCGCGCGCCGGCGACGTGGCCGGCCGCTACGGCGTCGGCGCCCGGTTCACCTCGCTCGATGACCTGCTGGAGGCGCACCGGTCCGGGGCGTGCCCGCTCGACGGCGTGCTGGTGGCCACCTCCGGCACGCACGGCCCGGAGGTCCTCGCTGTCGTGGAGGCCGGCCTGCCCGTGTTGTGCGAGAAGCCGTTGGCCCTGAGCGAGGCGGAGATCGACGCGATCGATTCCGTCGAGGGCGCCCGGGTGCTGCTCGGCTACATGAAGGAGTACGACCCGGCGACCGCCCACGCCCGGGCGGAGCTCGACGGGAAGCGGCTGCGGGCCGTGACCGTCGAGGTGCTTCACCCCTCGAGCCCCGCGCAGCTGGAGTTCGCACGGTTGCTCCCGCCATCCGGTGACATCGACGCCGACCGGCTCGGCGTGCTCATCGGGCGCACCGAGACCTCCCTCGACGCGGCCGTCGGGACGGCGTTGGGGGAGAACTGGCGCAACATCTACGCGAACGTGGTGCTCGGCTCGATCGTCCACGACATCTCGTTGCTGCGACACCTGGTCGGCGGGATCGAGACCGTGGAGTCGGCGACCGGCTGGGCGGACTCCGCGGACGGGCCGGGCTCCCTCGAGGCGATCGGAACAGTGGCCGGTGGGGCCCGGTTGCACCTGGCTTGGCACTACCTGCCCCAGTACCCGGACTACCGGGAGACCGTCACGTTCCACCACGACACCGGCAGCGTCAGTCTCGTCTTCGGCATCCCGTACCTGCTGAACGGAGCTACCGAGCTGAGGGTCGTCGCCCGATCGGGGGACGGGGGAGAGGTGCGCACCGAATACCGGTGGAAGCAGCAGGAGGCCTTCGAGAACGAGCTCGTCGCGTTCCACGCGCTGGTCACGGCGGGCGCTGCGCCGCACTCGAGCACGGGTGAGGGCCGCGTGGACCTCGTCGTGGCGCAGACGATCCTCGGGCGGCTGGGCGAACGGCACGGGCTGCCGACGGGTGGTGAGGTGCAACTTCGGTCGGTGCCGGTGGTTGGCCAGGGGCAGCTACCGACCTGACGTACGTACGCAGGTTCGTCCACAGGTGAACCGGTCAGTGCGCGTGATGTGGCGAATGCGGTGCGGTCGGCAGCTGACAGCGATGCCCGGAGCACGGCCTTCGAGGTGCCGGCGAGCGAGTCGTGAAGACCGTCAGCGGTTGCGAGCACCGCAGCAGCCGCGGTAGCGGCGAGCGCGATCTCAGCCGACGTGGCGCCGGGCGCGGCCTCGGCTGGCAAAGCTGAGACCTGAGCCGCGAGGGCTTCGACCAGGCTGGGGACGGTGCACCCGATCTCCGCGGCGTAGAGGCCGACGGATTGGGCGCGCGCCTCCTCCTGAGCCCGCTGGGCCCCTTGGAGGAACCGCGTGTTGTTGTCGAGCTCGATTGCGATGCCGAGACCTGCGGCCGCGATCGCCTCGTTGACAAGCGTTCCGTCGTCGGTGAAGACACCCGCGAGTGTTCGGCCGTAGCGGTCTTGGCGCTTGTCGTCGTACTTCAGCGCAGGGCGGGCGAACAGGTGGTGAAGCGCGCCGTGGCAGGTCTCAAGGTGTGACCATGGCTGGGCCGAGGTGCGGCTGCTGACCCTTGCGCGGCCCGGACCTATCGACGGTCCGCCGCTCCGCCGGCATCGACCCCGGTGGACGTGACGGCCGCGCGCCGGAGCGTCCGGACGGACCATGCCCCCACCTGCATCACGCCGTCGTTCACCCTCTCGCCGGTCGGGTGGCCACGCAGGTCGGTCGCCCGCCACGCAGCGCCACTCGGATCGACGAAGCGCACGGCGGCGCTGGTGTCACTCACGCTCGCCAGCCGAGCCTCGAGAACGCCCGAATCGCCGTCGCGCAGGCTGCGCAGGCTGCTCAGGACTGCTGGGCCCTCCAGCGACGGCCCCGTGACGGGTGCCGGTAGCGGCCCACCCGCCGGAGCGCTGCCACGCTGGACGACGGCGTCGTGCCGGAACACCTCAGCCCAGTGGGCCGTCTCGGCCGCCTCCCAGCCACCGGCGCGCGCGAGCACGGCCAGCTTCGTGGTGACTTCGGTTCCGACGTACTGTGCCCCAGGGACGGGGATCTGCGGGCCGGCAGGCTCGTCCCGAAGCGGATGCACGTTGACGCTCATCATCCCGACGGCGCGCACGAGGGTGAGCGCAAGCTCGTCGCCGGCCTCTTCGTCAGAGCCGGCCTCGTCGTCAGAGCGGGGCGAGCCGTCCTGGGGAGTGACCACCTCGTACTCCGTGAGCTTCGCGAGCAGCACGTGGGCGTTCCCGGCGCTGACGAAGCCCGTCGCCGGGAACGTCGGCAGGGGGAACTCTCCCCAGCCGCCCTCGCCCGTCCGGCCCCGCCGCGTGACGGCGAACTGCCCGGCCGACGCCGACTGGGTGATCGGCTCACCCAGCGGGACGTGCAGCCGCAGCCGGTGCTCGCGCACGGTGTTCGTCAAGGTCACGGTGAGCCGCGCGAACGGCTCCCCGGCCCGGACCTCCACCAGCATCCGGGTGTGCAGCTCCTCGGTCTCGTCCAGCCTCCGGTCCCGGTCCTCGGGGTCGACCCTGACGGGTACGTCGTATCGACGCTCGATCTCGACGGCGGCCCGCAGTGGCCCGGCCGCGACCACTGCGACGTGCACGCAGGTCGGGGTATCCAGGGCCGATGCGCCGGCCAGCGGAGCGAAGTTGTACGCGTCACCACGGTCCCCCTCGTCGACCAGGCGCCCGACGCCGTGCAGCACGGTTCCGTCGCTGCCAGTGAGCGTGAGCGTTCCGTCGCCGGCGACCACGACGTCGAGGAGTCCGTTCGCGAGGTGCCGTTCGGTCGCGGAGGTTGTGGCAGGGACCCCGACAGCCTCGCTCGGGCGGACCGCGACGTGCCCGAGGGCCGGTACCTCGACGTCGAGCAGCAGCCGCCGCCGTGGCTGCGCCAGCGTCACCACCCGCCAGGGACGGGTGCCGGGAACGCTTGCGCGCTCGGTGATCTCTGCGGTCAGGGCGGCGAGGTCGAACGGTGTGTCGGCGACCTCAGCCACCTCGAAGCGCAGCGAGCCCTCGCCCCACGCGTAGTCGGTGATGAGCTGCCCGAAGAGTTCTCGGCCGTGGATGCGTCGCAGGATCCTGACGAGGTCGGCGGAGTCCATGGTCTCGTCGCCGAGCGTGGTCTCGTGCTCGTCGAGCACCTGAGCCCCGGCCGGGGGCTCGTCACCCTCGACGATCACCTCGGCCTGGACGCGCCGGGCCCACGGCAGCGTGTTGAGGACGACGAACGCGTCCGACGGTACCGATTGCGCCAGGGCTGCGGCCACCCGCCCGGTGACGGCCCGGCCGATGTGCGCCGCCGAGGCGAGTCGCGCCCCGACCTGGTCGGCCGTCTCGTCCACCCCGCAACCGGTGATGGAGTCGTGGGCGCTCGACTCCACCACACGATGCCAGGCGAGGTCGAAGAACGCCCGGTGGTCCTCGACCGAGTACAGCGCATCGAGGCGTTCGGCGCGGGTCAGGGCGAGCTCGGCGTCGGCCATCAGGGCCTTGAGGTTCGTCCGGATCGAGAAGACCCCGGGCAGCAGGTTGCCGCGCGCGTGGCTGCGGAGCTCACCGGGCACTGTGCGCAGCGCGGCCAGGGCGTCGGTGTCCGACGGCCGGTCCGCCAGGTACTCCGCGAGCGTGGCCACTCCGAGCGCTGGGGCTCCGGTCGCGGCGAGCGCCGTGTTGTGGGCCCTGACCCGCTCCATCAGGTCAGGCCACGGTGCGCTGTGGTCGGAGCCGAGCATGCCGAGCACCGGGTCCTCGCCGTACCAGGAGCGTGTCTGGCCGCGGTACCGCGACGACAGCTCCCCGAGCCGACCCGGTCCGGCGAACAGGTCCAGGGCGGAGCCATAGCTGTCGAACAGGTACTCGCAGCGCACCGCCGAGCCGTCCGGCGCCCTCCAGGCGAAGCCGTGCTCGCGGACGACGTCGGGCACGCCCCGCCAGAGGGCGGCGTGCGAGATCCCGAACCCGCGCAGGATCTGCGGCATCTGCGCGGCATGACCGAACATGTCCGGCAGGTAGCCCACGGGCATGAACCCGCCGAGCCGCTCGCTCGAAGCGATCCCCAGCTCGAGGTTGCGCACGATCGTCTCGCCGTCGCAACAGAACTCGTCGAGGAGGATGAGGAACGGCCCGAGCGCGAGCTGGCCGCGCTCGACGAGCACCCGGACCCGCTCGGTGTGCTCGGGCCGGATCGCCAGGTAGTCCTCGATCGCCGCGGCCTGCCCGTCGAGGGTGAAGCGGAGCTCCGGGTCCGCCTCGAGGCGGCCGACGACGTCGTCCAGCACGTGTACGAGCCGGAGCCGGAAGACGTCGTGGGGCTCGTACCACTCGCGGTCCCAGTGCGTGTGCGGCATGAGCACGATGCCGGGCGAGGGGGCCGACGGCGGAGCGCCGGTGTTCGCTCGAGGGCCCGGATCGGGCACGAGGGGGTCGTTGTCGGGCACGGTGGGCTCCTCGGTCACGTCGTGGGTCAGGCGCAGATCGCGAGGACGCGCCGATCGGCGTCCTCGAGGTGGAAGGGTCCGGTGCCCCACGCAGCGGGGACGCTCACGGACGGACCCGAGATCCGCCGTCGGCGTCCCTCGATGTCCACGAGCACGGCGCCGTCGGCGGCGATCGCGAGCAACTCGTCGGCGAGGCGCAGCAGCAGCGGGGTGTGCAACGGGTCCGGGGTGGCGTCCGGGCGGACACCGACGCTGATCGCGGTGTGGCCCTCGGCAAGGCCCGCGAGAATCACCTCGGGAGTGTTCTGAACGGCCGCCACCCAGGTGGTCGGGGTACCGAGGGTCCAGCCCCCGCCCGGCTTGTGGAAGTCGCTGCCGCCGATCGGCACCACGGCGTCGCCACCCCAGCGCTGCCAGAACGCCCACGGAAAGGTCGACGTCAGGTCGCGGAACCATGAGATGTGCCACAGCTCGAGCGCGCGGGGCAGCGTCGTCAGCGGGTGCTGCCAGGCGCAGTCGCCGTCGACCGCGTGGTTCACCGAGAGCACCCCGCCGCGGGCGTCGACCTCCCTCACCCATTCGCTGGCCGGCCGGCGGAAGTCGATCCAGCCGATGTCGCCGAACGCGTTCGCGTGGCCGCGAGCGGTGGTCACCTCCTGGCCCGGGAGCAGCGTGATGGCGTGCCGGCCGCCGACGCCGGGCAGGTGCGCGTGATGGCTCGTGGTGTTGTGGTCGGTGACGGCGATGAAGTCCAGGCCGGCGGCCACGCCGCGGGCGGCGAGCTGGTCGATGCTCTCCGAGCCGTCGGAGTGCCGCGTGTGCGCATGGAAGTCACCCGCGAACCAATGCAGCCCGTCCGGCGCCGGGAGATCGCGCGTACAGCCGCGCGGCGGGCCCTGTTCGACGGCCGCCACCGGCTCGATCTCCACCTCACCGGTGGCCGGCACGTCGACCTCGACCACGACGTCGAGCACTGGACCGGGCAGCTGGTGCAGGCCCAGGACCACGTGCCACTCGCCCGGCTCGAGCGGGCCCGGGAGATAGCCGGGCGTGGCGGCGTCGGGCGTGATGACGTACCGCGAGCGCGCACCCCCGGACCAGCCGCGCCAGCCGTCGGGTCCCTCGCAGCCGAGGTCGATCACCCCGGCGGAGGTGTCGTAGGCGAGCCGCACCTCGAGGGACGCGGTGCCGGCGGGCACGTCGAACGGCACGGGAAGGTAGCGCTGGGCGATCTGGTCGTCGACCGTCAGGCGCAGCCGGTGCACGGTCGTCATCTCAGCCGATGAGCTCGGTGGTCGCGGCGTCGAAGAGCAGGCTGCGGCGCGCGGTGGCCACCACCCAGCCGGTGTCGCCCGGGCTCGGCTCGTCGTCCTCGCCGAGGACGAGCTGCAGTCGCACGTCGCCGCTGTGCGCCGACACCAACACTGACGCGCCCAGGTTCTCGGTGACGCTCACCTCGGCCGGGATCCCGCCGTCGACCGGCTCTCGGGACCACCTCAGGTACTCGGGACGCGCTCCCCAGACCACCGCTGCGCCGTCGGCCACCTTGCCCTCGGCCGTGGCCGGCAGGGGGACCGTCGCGGTGCCGACCCGCACGCCCCCGTCGGCCACCGTGGTGGTGACGAGGTTCATCGGGGTGGAGCCGATGAAGCCGGCGACGAACGTGTTCAGCGGCCGACCGAAAACTTCGCGCGGGGTGCCGAGCTGCTGCAGCTTCCCGGACTTCATCACCGCGATCCGGTCCGCGAGCGCGAGCGCCTCGGCCTGGTCGTGCGTGACGAAGACGGTCGTCACGCCGAGGTCGCGCTGCAGCTCCTTGAGGAAGGTGCGTGCCTCCAGGCGCAGCCGGGCGTCGAGGTTGGACAACGGCTCGTCGAGGAGCAGCACCTCGGGCCGGGTCGCGACGGCGCGAGCCAGGGCCACCCGCTGTTGCTGCCCGCCGGAGAGCTGCCCGGGCCGCCGCTCGATCAGCCCGTCGAGGGAGAGCCCGTTCGCGATGCCGGTGGCCGTCTTGCGCCGCTCGGTGCGCCCGACCTTGCGGATCTTCAACGGGTAGGCGATGTTGTCGCCGACGTCCATGTGCGGGAAGAGCGCGTAGTCCTGGAACACCATGGCGACGCCGCGCTCCCCGGGCTGGGCGTTCGTGACGTCCCGCTCGCCGATGTGCAGCGTGCCCTCGGTGATCGCCTCCAGTCCCGCGATCGAGCGCAGCAGCGTCGTCTTGCCGCACCCGGAGGGACCGAGCAGGGCGAAGAACTCGCCGTCCTCGATCGTCACGTCGATACCGTCGACGCCGCGGACGCCCCCGGGGTACTCCTTGACCAGTGCGGTCGTGGTGATGGCTGACATCAGGACTTGATCCCTCCATGGAACCGGAAGCCGTAACGGCGGTTGACGAGGAAGTACATCCCGATGACCGGGATCGAGAACACGAGCGAGAACGCGGAGAGGAGCCGAAGGTTCGGCTGCCCGCCCTCGGTGTAGAACGTGTACATCAGCACGGCCGCGGGCTGCATCTCCGGCGCCCGCAGCAGAAGGAACGGCACGAGGAAGTTCCCCCACACCTGCACCACGGTCCACACCGCGACGAACGCCAGGCCGGGTCGCGCGGTGGGGGCGACGACGTGGCGCAGGATCTGGAACGGGCTCGCCCCGGCCAGCCGCGCCGACTCCTCGTAGGACTTCGGGATCGAGTCCATGAAGTCCTTGAGGATGAAGATGACCGTCGGCAGCACGCCGCCCGAGAGCACGAGCACCACGCCGATGTGGGTGTTGATGAGACCGATCTGGGTGATCAGCTGGAACGTGGGCACCATCGCGGCGGTGCCGGTCACGATCGAGGACAGCAGCAGCAGCGCGTAGAGCAGGCCGTCCCGCCCGGGGATCCGCACCCGGGACAGGGCGTAGGCCGCGAGCGAGCCCAGCAGCAGGACGACGGCCATCGTGCCCAGGCCGAGGATCAGGGAGTTGCGCAGGGCGCCGACGGCGTACCGGTTGTCCGCGATCGTCGCGAAGTTGCTCATCGTCCAGTCCGGCCAGCGAACCGCCAGCGTGGGGTTGCCGTCGAACGGCGCCGTGACGAGCCACAGCATGGGCAGGGCGAAGAACACCAGCACCAGGCCCATGGCGACGACGAAAAGCACCCGCGTGAGGAAGTGCCGGACCAGCTTCCGGCCCAGCGACGGCGGGGGGACGGCCTCCGGACGGGGGATCACGGGCGTGTTCGACGCGGAGGTCATGACTTGGTCCCCGTTCCCCGGGCCACCCGTAGGTAGCCCAGCGCGATGACGAGGTTGATGACGAGCATGATCAGCGAGATCGCGGCGCCCATCCCGAGCTGCCCGCCCGGGATGGCCGTGCGGTAGATGTACACGGCGAGGATCTCCGACTCCCCGCGCGGTCCGCCCGCGGTGAGCAGGTACGGGGTGAACGTGTTGAACGTCCACAGCGTGATGAGCAGGGTGTTCGTCAGGATGTGCCCCTTGATGTTCGGCACCACGACGTCACGCAGCTGCTGCCACGAGGTGGCCCCGACCATCCGCGCGCTCTCCATCTGCGACGGTGGCACGGCGGCCAGCGCCGAGGAGAAGAGCAGCATCGAGAACGCGGTGCCGACCCAGATGTTGAACACGATGATCGAGGCCATCGGGTACTCGATCAGCCACGCCATCCCGTCCGTGCCGAGCAGCTCGTTGAGGGTGCCGTTGCGCCGGTCGAGCAGCGCGAGCCACAGGAACGAGGCCACCGAGGCCGGGATCACCCACGCGGCCAGCACGAGCGTCTCGATCAGCGTCTTGACCCAGCCGGTCACGTGCCGCAGCGCCCACGCGACGGAGAACCCGAGCAGGGTCTGGCCGATCACGCCGGAGAGCAGCACGAAGACCAGCGTCAGTCCCAACGACGACCAGAACGCGTCGTCGCCGAGGGCCTGGGTGAAGTTGTCGATCCCGACGAACTCCGGCTCGGCCGCGGCGAGCCCGGTGAGCCGGTAGTTCGTCATGCCCAGGTACAGCGTCCACACCGCCGGGAAGACGAGGAACAGGCCGACGATGGCGAGCGCGGGGGCGACGAACAGCCCGGCCCGGGCATGACCCAGGCCGGCGACGTCGTCCGTCCGCTTCCGGGGCCGGCGGACCCCCCGCGGGGGGTCCGCCGACAACACCGGAGCAGTCACGCGCTGAGCCGGTCAGCCATTGTTGACGTTCTCCTCACCGACGATCCCGGCGACGGCGTCCGAGTAGGCCGCGAGGGCGTCCTCCACCGACGTGCCACCGACGATGGCGCCGGTCGCCTCCTGCAGCGCCACCGAGACCTGCGGGTAGGCGGCCAGGCCGGGCCGGTAGGCGGTGATCGGCAGGACCTCGTCGCTGACGAACGTGAGCATCGGCTCGCCCGCGAGCACGGTCGCGTTGACGTCCGCGCGCGGGGTGATGGAGATGGTGCCCGCCACGCGGGACTCGAACGCATCGGCCGAGTGCATGAACGCGAGCAGCTCCCAGGCGAGCTCCGGGTTCTCGCTGTTCGGGTTCAGCACGCGGCCGGTGCCGCCGGACATCGAGACGAAGTCCTGGCCGTTGACGCCGGAGCCGGGCTCCATCGACGGGATCAGGGTGTAGCCGACGATGTCGTCACGGTTCGCCATCGGCGCGGTGCCCACGCCCTCGGCCGGGTTGATCACCGAGCGCCAGAGGTAGTCGCTCTCGAGCAGGATGCCGATCTCACCGGCGGCGAACTGGGCGAACGAGTTGTCCCGCCCGGCGGCCTCCTCCTGCAGGATCGGGTCGCCGAGTCCCTCGTCGACGTAGATCGTGCGGTACAGGTCCAGCACGGCGCCGAGCTGCTCGGTCCCGCCGAGCCACTTGTCGTCCTGGTAGACCTGTGCCCCGGTGCCGACGAGCAGCGGCAGCAAGCCCTGCATCGTCGTCGCCTCACCCATCGCAGTGCCCGCGTTGATCTGCAGGGGGACGACGCCGTCGATCGCCTTGAGGGCGCGCGCCGCCTCGAGCACGTCGTCCCAGCTGGTGGGTTGCCAGTCCTGGGGCAGCCCCGCCTGCGCGAAGAGCTCCTTGTTGTAGTAGAGGACCCGGCCGTCCGCGCCCTGGGGGATGCCGTACCGGTCGCCCGCGAACGAGAGCGCGTTCTGCACGGCGTCGGAGATCTGGTCCCAGCCCTCCCAGCTGTCGACGGCGTCGCCGCCCACGTCGCTGAGCGGCATGATGTACCCGGCCTCGGCGAACTCGCCGACCCAGATGCCGTCCATGCCGATGATGTCCGCGCCCCCACCGGACTGCAGGTCCAGGGAGATCTTCGTCTTGTAGTCCTCGTCGTCGACGCCCTGGGGCTCGAACTCGACCGTGACGTCGCGGCCGTCTGCCTCCATCGCCGCCTCGAACTGCGGGATGACCCAGGTCTCGAACCAGTCGGCCTCGGCCGCGTTCTTTCCCCCGGTGATCGCGTTGGTGGTGATGGTCAGGGTGACGGGGCCCTCGTTCGTGGCCCCGGTGTCACCGCTCCCGCCGTCGGTCGGGTCCTCGGACCCGCCGCCACTGCCGCACGCGGCGAGCAGCATCGCGCTCACGGCCGCCGTCGCGATGACGGCCGAGATCTTCCTTGACATGTGTCTTCCTTCCGAGTGGATGAGTGGG
>JAENWO010000316.1 GCA_016649925.1 Actinomycetales bacterium | reverse complement strand
GCCCACCGGATCCGCCATCCGGCCACTGCAGGCGGCCGCTTTGGATGTGGCGCGTTCCGTCAGCAGGTACGAGTACGACTCTGCGTGCTCCCCGCTCTCGCGGGGGTGATCCCGACAGTCGGCCGACGAGCGCGTCGAGCACACCGTGCTCCCCGCTCTCGCGGGGGTGATCCCCACGCGCCCGCCTGAGTTAAGGCCGACGCAACGTGCTCCCCGCTCTCGCGGGAGTGATCCCGCGGTACGGATAACGAGGAACTCGGCGTAGACATGCTCCCCGCTCTCGCGCGGGTGATCCCAGGCCGAGGAATGGTCCGCCGGAACCCGACGGAGGCCGCCGCTCAGCCGAAGTGTCGCGGCAGCGTCCGGGTGTGCGCCTCCCGCAACTCATCGAGAGGAAGTGCGAACTGATCCTCGATGTTCAGGCGGGCTCCGCCGTCGTGCCCCTCGCTGACCCCGATCCGCAAGGTCGGGAAGTCTCGGGAGGCGCACAGGTCGGCGAAGCGGATCTCCTCCGCCCGCGGCACGGCGACGATCGCGCGCGCGCCGGACTCGGAGAACAGCGCCGTGGCGACGTCCACGCCGTCGCGCTCGCACAGCTCGTCCAGCCGGATCCGCGCACCCACGCCGTACCGGAGCACGGAGTCGGTCAGCGACTGGATGAGACCGCCGGCGGAGAGGTCGTGCGCAGCGTCCACCAGGCCGTCGCGGGAGGCGTTGATGAGGATCTGGCCGAGCGTGCGCTCCGCGGCCAGGTCAACCACCGGTGGGTACCCGCCGAGGTGGGAGTGGACGACGTCGGACCACACCGAGCCGGAGAGCTCGGTCCGCGTGGTCCCCAGCAGGTAGACGGCCAGCCCCTCGGTGGCCCAGCCGGAAGGCGAGACCCGGGCGACGTCGTCGAGCACGCCGAGGACGCCGACCACGGGGGTGGGGTTGATCGAGGCGTCCATGTGGCCGATGCCCACCTCGCCGGCGAGGGTGGAGTTGTACAGGGACACGTTGCCACCGGTGACGGGGACGCCGAGCTCGGCGCACGCATCGGCGAGGCCGGTGATGGCCTGCACGAGCTGCCACATCGCATCCGCGTCCTCTGGCGATCCGAAGTTCAGGCAGTCGGTCACGGCGAGCGGACGGGCGCCGACCGTGGCGACGTTGCGGTACGCCTCGGCGAGGGCCTGCTGGGCGCCGGTGTACGGGTCGAGCTTGGTGAAACGGCCGTTGGCGTCCGTGCTCAGGGCGACCCCGAGGCCGGTCTCCTCGTCGACGCGGATGACGCCGGCGTCGTCAGGCTGGGCCAGGGCGGTGTTGCCCTGGACGTAGCGGTCGTACTGGTCGGTGACCCACGCCTTGGAGGCGAGGTTCGGGGAGGCGAGGAGCGTCAGCACCTGGGCGCGGAGCTCCGCCGGCGACGTCGGGCGCGGCAGCTTCTCGGCGTCGTCGGCGTTCAGGGCGTCCTGCCAGGCGGGCCGGGCGTAGGGGCGGTCGTAGACCGGGCCGTCGTGGGCCACGGTGCGGGGGTCGACGTCCACGATGCGGTGCCCGTTGTGGTCGATGGTGAGGCGGCCGGTGCCGGTGACCTCTCCGATGACAGCGGTCTCGACGTCCCACTTCGCGGTGACCGCGAGGAACTCCTCCAGCTTGTCCGGGGCGACGACGGCCATCATCCGCTCCTGCGACTCGCTCATCAGGATCTCGCCGGCCGTCAGCGACGGGTCGCGCAGCAGCACGTTCTCGAGGTCGACGTGCATGCCGCCCTCACCGTTGGAGGCGAGCTCGCTGGTGGCGCACGAGATGCCGGCGGCGCCGAGGTCCTGGATGCCCTCCACCACACGGGCGGCGTAGAGCTCGAGGCAGCACTCGATGAGCACCTTCTCCATGAACGGGTCCCCCACCTGGACGCTCGGCCGCTTGGAGGGCTTGTCCGCGTCGAACGTCTCGCTCGCGAGGATGCTCGCGCCGCCGATGCCGTCGCCGCCCGTGCGGGCGCCGAACAGGACCACCTTGTTGCCGACGCCCTCGGCGTTGGCCAGGTGGATGTCCTCGTGGCGCAGCACACCGACGCAGAGCGCGTTGACGAGCGGGTTTCGCTGGTAGGACGCGTCGAACTCGACCTCGCCACCGATGTTCGGCAGGCCCAGGCAGTTCCCATAGCCGCCGACGCCGGAGACCACGCCGTGCACGACGCGCGCCGTGTCGGGGTGGTCGATCGCGCCGAAGCGCAGCTGGTCCATGATCGCAACGGGTCGGGCGCCCATCGCGATGATGTCGCGCACGATGCCACCGACACCGGTAGCGGCCCCCTGGTAGGGCTCGACGAAGCTCGGGTGGTTGTGGGACTCGACCTTGAACGCCACCGCCCAGCCGTCGCCGATGTCCACGACGCCGGCGTTCTGGCCGATGCCGACGAGGAGGTGCTCGCGCATCCCCGCGACTGTCTTGTCCCCGAACTGGGACAGGTGCCGCTTGGACGACTTGTAGGAGCAGTGCTCCGACCACATCACCGAGTACATGGCCAGCTCGGCCGCGGTGGGCCGCCGGCCGAGGATCTCGCGGATGCGGGCGTACTCGTCCTCCTTGAGGCCGAGCGCGAGGTAGGGCAGCTCGGCCTGGGGGGTGGCCTCGGCGTGCTCCACGGTGTCTGCCACGTGTGCGGGGGTGGTCATCGGCGTCCTCACGAAGGGCTCAGGGGAACGGCACCAATGTACCGACCGGCGCTCGCGCGGCGGCGGGTCGTCTCAGCCCGCGGGGCTGCCACCGCCCGACGCTGGTTCGAGAAGACGAGCCGCTCCGCATCGGGGACCGGCCGCCCGAGAGCGCGTCGCTGATCTCGGCGACGCAGGCTCAGGGTGCGGGGGCGAGCCCCGTGCGCAGGGCGTTCTCGAGGAACTCCGCAACGCCGTCGTCCGCGTGGTGCCCGATCGCGTGCCGGGCGACCGCGTGCACCTCGTCCCGGGCATTGCCCATCGCAACCGGGTAGCCGATCCGTGAGAGCCACGGCACGTCGTTCCCGCCGTCGCCGATGCCGAGGCACTCTTCGGGCGCGATGCCCAGGCGTTCGAGGACGAATGTCAGGCCGGCCCACTTGCTCGCATCAGCGGCGACCAGCTCGAAGAACTCGGGCATCGACCGGGCGACGCGGGGCGCCAGCTCCCGGATCCGTGCATCGGCCGCGTCCAGCCGCTCAGGCGACGCGGACAACATGGCCTTGACGACGGAACCGACGGGCATGTCCGCCGGGTCGCCGACGAGGATCGGCTGCTGGTTCAGGACGCCGAGGAGCTCCTGGGCCTCCCCTGCCGAGCTGATGTGGATCTCGCCCGGCGTCCACCACGTGAGGACCAGGTCCAGCTCGCGGTGCAGCGTGATCAGCGCGTCGAGGTCAGACTCGGGCATCGGTCGGATGCGGAGGTCGTCCCCGGTCGACGGGTCCGTGACGATGGACCCGTTGCACGAGATGACGGGTGCCCGCAGACCCGCCGCCCTCGCGATGTCGATCGTGTTCTGCCTTGCCCGCCCCGTGATGATGATGACGGCGAGACCCCGCTCCTGCGCCGTGTGCAGCACGCGGATGGTGCGGTCACTGACGGAGTGGTCGGCGCCCGCCAGTGTCCCGTCCACATCGAGGGCGACGGCACGGATGCCGGCAAGGTCGGTCACGGGGAACCTCCAGGAGCAGGGTGGCACCGCCGATCGGCGGGAGCGTGAAGATCGGGACAGCAGCGCGCCGAGACCGAGCACGAGCGTGGTCATCGGCCAGATGGTGGATGCCGGGGGGTCGAGGTGGGTGTCGCCGTGGATGTGCCAGAACCGGGAGAAGAACTCCGCGGTCCAGGCCGAGACCATGCCAAACAGCGCACCGATGAGCAGCGCCGCCACCAGGTTCTCGCCCACGATCGGGAAGAACGTGAGGGCCCCCAGGCCACCGATGATCGTGATGTGGTGCGTCACCGGGACCGACATGCCCAGCGACAGGAAGAGGAGCGACACG
>JAENWO010000245.1 GCA_016649925.1 Actinomycetales bacterium | reverse complement strand
GCCTGGCCCGACGCACGCGGCCGCTTCGCACGCGGTGGCGCACCCTCGACGTCGGCGCACGGCTGGAGGCAGGCGCGACCACGTTCGAGATCCGGCTGCACCCCGCGCTCGCCGGGCGCCCCGACACCCCCGACGCCGGGGGCTCGATCGGCGAGGGGCTGGGCCTGCGACTGCTGTTCCCGCTCGTCATGTGCGCCTCCAGCCTGCCGCTGCTGCTCGGATCGAGCTCGGGCCCGTGGCGGATCGCCCTCTTCATCGCGTTGCCGGTGCTGCTCGTCGGCGCGGTGCTCTGGCCCGCGTTGCGCCAACGAGCCCGACGGCGGAGGGAGGAGGCCGTCGGCACGCATCCCGCCGACGAGCCCGCCGCCGAGGACGGCCCATCCATGATGGACCCGTGTGCCGTCATGCTCACGGCCGCCCACCCGTGGACCCGCCCGGTGCCGTCTGGCTGGGAGATCGGTTCGGCCGACCGGACCGGCCCACCTCCGCGCGCGGACGGGCGGGCTCGTGCACGGGATCGGCGGCGCCGCGCCGCGCTCTCCAGCGTGCCGCCGCCGGAGCCCGGCAACGGTGTCGCGCTCGTCGGGGAGCCCACCGCCGTAAGCGCTCTCGGACGCTGGCTCGTGTGCCAGCTCGCCGTGGGCCGAGCGCCCCTCGGCCTCTCGTTGTCGCTGCCCGCGAGCTGGACGTGGGCCGCCACCCTTCCCCATGCGGCCGGCCACGCCCTCGACGTCGACGGGATGCGGGTGTGCCTGGTGGACCTCACGCCGGTGCCGGTCGGGACGGGGTTCCGCCCCGATCCGGGGACGCGGAGCATCGTCCTGGCCCGCGACGTGCACCACGTCCCGTCGTGGTGCACCCGCATCGTGGAGGTGCGGCCCACCCATGACCGACGGGTCGGCACCGAGTGGGCGGGGCGGATCGCCCGCACACTGGCCGAGGCCGACCGCTCGCGTGAAGGCCTCCCGTCCGCCGTTGGGCTCGTGGACCTGCTGGGACCGCTGGAACCGCAGCGGCTCGCCACGGCATGGCGCGCCGCGGGAGGCCTGGGTGCGGTGATCGGGGTCGACGCCCAGGGGCCCGTCCTCCTCGACCTGGCCCGCGACGGTCCCCACGCCCTGATCGCCGGGACCACCGGCTCGGGGAAGTCCGAGCTGCTCCTGGCCTGGGTGCTGGCCATCGCCCACGCCCACGCACCGGCGGACGTCGCGTTCGTGCTGGTCGACTACAAGGGCGGTGCGACGTTCGCCGCCCTCGCCGACCTGCCGCACGTGGTGGGCGTGCTCACCGACCTCGACGGCGGTGCGACCGCGCGCGCCCTGGCGAGCCTGCGGGCCGAGCTCCGTCGACGCGAGCGGGTCCTGGCGGCCTGCGGCGCGGCGAACCTGGAGGACCAACGACGGCGGACCACGGGGGAGCTGCGGCTCGGGCGGCTCGTGGTGGTCGTCGATGAGTTCCGCGCGATGGCCGACGAGCACCCGGACTTCCTCGACGGCCTCGTCCGGCTCGCGGCCCAGGGTCGGTCTCTGGGCATCCACCTGCTCCTCGCCACCCAGCGTCCGGGTGGAGCCATCACGCCGGACATGCGCGCCAACCTGACGGTTCGCATCTGCCTGCGCGTCCTGGAGGACGTCGACTCCCTCGACCTGCTCGGCGACACCTCGGCGGCCCGCCTCCCGGCCGTCCCGGGCCGCGCCGTGCTGCGCGTCGAGAGCAACCACGTGATGCAGTCGGCGTGGTGCGGCGCAGCAGAGGACGACGTCGTCACCCGCGTCAAGGACTCGGTGCGGGCCGCGGCCGGACTGCTCGAGGCAGATGAGCCGTGGCGAGCCCGGGTCACCCCGCCGTGGGCGCCACCGCTAGCGGACCGCATCTGCGTCGACGACCTCCCGCCCGGCCCGGCCGGCTCATCGGCGGAGCTGCCCCTGCTGCGCACGGACCTGCCGGAGCAGCAGCGCCTGGGCAGCTGGCACCTGCTGCCCACCGGTTCGCTGCTGGTCAGCGGGCCGCCGGCGAGCGGACGGACGACGGCACTGCACACGCTCGCCCAGGGGGCTCTGGGACGAGGTCTCGTGACGCACGTGCTCGCGGAGGAGCCGCTCGCCGTCGTCGGCCACGACGGTCCCGACTCCCCCGCCCTCGGGACGGTGTGCCCCGTGAGCGACACCCGCCGGGCCCGGCGGCTGATCGAGCTGCTCACCGACACCCCGGCGGCGGGTCACCGGTTGCTCCTCGTCGACGACGTCGACGCGCTCTGCCTCGCGCTGGACGGCACGGGCGGGATCGGTGAGGGCATCGAGCTGTTCACCGCCCTGCTGAGGCAGTCCCGTCGCACGGGCCTCGGCGTCGTGCTCACCGCGGCGTCGCCCGCCACCCGGTGGGCCGCCCTCGTGCCGGACCACCTCGTCCTCGCCCCGCGCGACGCGGCCGACGCCATCATGGCAGGAGTACCGCGAACGCTGGCCGGAAGCGGGTGGCCGCCGGGACGTGGCGTGCTGCTGACCCGCGGGGAGGCCCGGCTCGCCCACGTGGCCACGGGTCCGACGGCGCACGGCCCACGGCCCGCACCGGCCATCGGCCCGCTCCGGTTGGCGGCCCTCCCGGACCGCGTCGACCTGCCCGTCCAGCAGGACGGCCCGGGGATCGCGATCGGAGTGGGCGGGGACCATGCGCACGTCGTCAGGGCCGAGCTGCCCCGGGCCGGCACCTGGCTCGTGACCGGACCGAACGGCTCCGGCCGGTCCACCGTCCTGCGGACCATCGCGGCCCGCCTGCGCCATCGAGGCATCCAGGTCTGGCAGGACCCGGCCGATGTGCGCGCCGGCGCGGACGGGGTGCTCGTCCTGGACGACGTCGACCGTCTCTCCCCGAGCGAGGTCGCCGCGGCCGGATCAGCGCTCGCGGGCGGGCCGGTCGCCCTCGTGGCCTCGTCCCGGCCGGACCCGTTGCTGACCGCGTACCACGAGGTCGCCGCCCGGCTGCGGGACGCCCCGACGATGGTGGTGCTGGGCTCGACGGCCGGCGCGATGCACCTGACCGGGGCAGACCTGCGGCGCTTCACCGACGCGGGGACCCGCCGGCCGGGACGGGCCGTGCTGCTCGACCGCGGCCGGATCGAGCCGCTGCAGCTGGACGCGTGCTCCGAGGCTCACAGAACGCCGTCGGGCGAGCCGGTCCCGCTCGTGGCGGCCACCGACGCCGGCAGGAGCAGGCCCGCCAGCACGACGACGGCGAGCACCATCGGCAGGTAGGTGGTCCACCACGGCGCCCCGCCGAGGGCACTCGCGGCGACCGCGAGCTGCAGGAGCTGCCACGTCACGACGGGACCCCGTCCCCAGCGCCGACCCGACCAGAGAGCGCGCGTGCCGAGGAGCACCAGCCCGGCGATGCCGAACAGCACCACGGTCAGCGCCACCGAGACACCGACGTCGGCGAAACCCCCGTCGACGAGCTGGACGAGCGACCACAGGCCGACCGCGACGAGCACACCCACCTCGAGGAGCACGACCGTGAGCGCCACTCGCAGGGCAAGGGGGCGCGCGACGGGGTCCGAAGAAGTGGCCGAGAGCGACACGCTGCCCACCCTACGACGTACCAAAGCGCGCGCCTCGTCGGCCGCACATGACGCTCGGGGTGGACTCATCGACCGCGGCGAAGCACACAATCGGCCGTTAAGGGCTGTGATCTATGTCTCATCGGCATCTGCTGGAAACTTTGGCGTAACCCCTTGTGCACGTTCCAGCCACATGTGAGAATTGATCTCAGATAGATCCCGCCTGAGACGGAACCCCCCATTTACAGTCCCTGTCTCTGCACGCGCCCAAGGAGAGTACACATGGATTGGCGACACAAGGCTGCCTGCCTCACCGAGGACCCCGAGCTGTTCTTCCCGATCGGTAACACCGGTCCGGCCCTGGTCCAGATCGAGGAGGCCAAGGCGGTCTGCCGCAGGTGCCCCGTTGCGGACACCTGCCTCAAGTGGGCGCTCGAGTCCGGTCAGGACGCCGGAGTCTGGGGCGGCCTGTCCGAGGACGAGCGTCGCGCCCTCAAGCGCCGCACCGCCCGCGCCCGCCGCGCCAGCTGAGCACACCCGAGGCGCCGGAGGCGGCCGGACCGGAACCGATCCGGGCCGTTTCGCTCGTGATCGGCTCAGGACTTCGCGCCGGGCCGGCCGCCGGTGCCCGGCTCGCCGCGTCAGCTGGAGTCGCGGAACTCGCCCAACCGCGCCTGCAGGACAACCTGGGTGCCTCCCGTGGGGACCGGATTCCACGTGATCGTCCCGTCGAGCTCGGTGCTCACGAGCGTCCGGACGATCTGGGTACCGAGGCCGTTCATCACCTTCTCCGGGCTCATCCCCACCCCGTCGTCGGTGACCCGGACGAGGAGCTTGTTGCCATCACGCTCGGAGTCGATCGTGACCGTCCCGCCGGTGCGTTTCAGGCCGTGCTCGACGGCGTTGGTCACCAGCTCGGTGAGCACCACCGCGAGCGCGGTGGCATCCGTCGCCGGCACCCGTCCGAACGTGCCGTTGCGCACGGTCCGCACGGAGGCCTCGCCGGAGGCGACGTCCGCGGCGAGGCGCAGGATCCGGCCGAACACCTCGTCGAAGTCGACCACCTCGTCGATCGTCTGGGACAGCGCCTCGTGGACCGTCGCGATCGTCGCGACCCGGCGCATCGCCTCGTCCAGTGCACTACGGGCGTCCTCGGAGTCGGTGCGACGGGCCTGCATCCGCAGCAGCGCCGCCACGGTCTGCAGGTTGTTCTTCACCCGGTGGTGGATCTCGGATCGTCGCATCCTTCGTCAGGAGTTCCCGCT
>JAENWO010000321.1 GCA_016649925.1 Actinomycetales bacterium | reverse complement strand
CTGCGGGGGCGGTCCGTACGCGGCCTGCGCCTGCGGGGGCGGTCCGTACGCGGCCTGCGCCTGCGGGGGCGGTCCGTACGCGGCCTGCGCCTGCGGAACCGGGGCGCCTCGAGTGTCCAGGAGCACGCGGACGATCCCGCTCATCGCCGCGACACCACCTGCAGCGAGCACGGCTGCGGCCAGCACTGCTCCGAGCACGACCCCGGCGCTCCCGGACCGAGCCGTCGCCAGCATCAGCAGCACGACGGCGGTGGCGAGTCCCAGCACGGCGCCCACACCGCGCACGGCGAGGGCCGGGGTGAGCACTTGGGCCGGAGCAAGGACCGGCTGCTGCGGGACGAGCCGGTGCCAGCGCCGCAGCGCTACCATGTGCCGCGACCCGGTCGCCGCCACGATCCAGCCGACCCAGCAGGCGACGAGCAGCACCGCGACCCCGGCGACAGCCAGGGCGACACCGCCCAGCGTCCGGCCCGTGCCGAGAAGGTCGGACCCTGCCATCACGCCCAGCCCGCCGAACGAGCCGGCCAGCGTGGCGGCCGCGCCAAGAACGGTGCGGTCACCCCCGGCGTAAGAGCGGTGGACGGCGTGCACGGCGTCCCTGCGGACCGCTGTCATCGTGCGCGGGTCGGGTCCTGCCCGGTGCGCACCGGCAACGTCGAGGTACGGGCCGGCGGCCGCGGTCAACCGGTGGCTCAGTCGCGCAGCCGGACCCGAGGAGTGAGGTTTCACTGCCCCATCTTCTTACGCAACGAGCGCAGCGAGAACCTCGCGCGGATCCGCTGCCGGCGCGGCACGCTCTGCTGCAGGCCGGTCACGGTCGCGCCGACATCGCTCCAGTACGCCTGGACCTCGGCATCGTCTGGGTCCTCGGGGGCGAACACACCCGCGTCGGCCCGGCGGGCCAGCGTGAGGGTCCGCGCGCCGAGGAAGCGTTCGTCGAGGGTGCCGGCCTTCTCCCGGCGGGTGTGGCCGGCCGACCGGGAGGCACCGAGGTCGACGGCTCGGTCCTCGAGCTCCTCCCACCCACCGGCGATCCGCTGCACGGGTGCGCCGGTGCGCATCCGCCGCTTGCGCCGTCGAGCCTTGAGCGCGGCGATCACGAGGAAGGGGCTGGCGAGCACGAGGAGCGGGAGGCCCACGGCGGCGGTGATGACGACCCACTGCGGCGTGCCCTGGTCCTGGGAGACGTCCTCGTCCTCGACGTCGGCCTCGTCGCGGTCCTGCGGCGGCACGTCCGGCGGCTCCTGCGGGGGCGGGGGCGGCTGCAGCACCTGGGGCTGGGGGCGGTCCTGCGGGTCCGGGTCCTCGCTCTGTGGGATCTGATCCTCCTTCGGCGTCGGGAAGAACGGCAGCCACCCCCGGCCCTCGAAGGGCACCTCGACCCAGGCGGTGACGTCGTCGCCGGTGACCTGCGCGGTCCCGGGGTCGGAGCCGGCGGGGACCTCGAAGCCCATCACGACGCGCGCGGGCATCCCGAGCGCCCGGACCATCAGCGCCATCGCCGCGGCGTACTGTTCGCTGTCGCCGACGATCTGGTCGCCGTCGAGCATCGTCACGAGCCGGGCGGCTCCGTGGCCCGGGCGGGACGGCACCTCCCCGACCAGCCCGTGCGAGAAGAAGCCGCGCGTGCTCAGGGCGCTGGCGATCGCCTCGACCCGGGCGTACGGCGCGCTCGCGCCCTCGCTGTACTGCGAGGCGAGCGAACCGATGACGTCCGGCACGTTCCGCGGCTCCGGCAGGGGGATGTCGTCGATGACGAGACCCGTCGGCGCTGTCTCGACATCCGGCGTGGGCGGCTGGGCCACCATCGTGACCGCGTCCCCGGGACGCAGCCCTGCGGTGACCAGCCCGGTGTCCGTGACGGTGTTGTAGTACATCGAGTCGGTCAGGTCCTCGCGCCGCTGCGAGGTGAAGTCCACATCGAGCGTGTGACCGACGTTCGGCACCCACACGCCGGAGTACCTCCCGACCGTCACCTCCACGGTCGCGGCGTCGTCGGGCACCTCCACGCTGATCCGGTCCCCGGAGCGTGTGAAGGCACCTGTACCGGGGCCGTTCCCGCCGGTGACGTCCCACACCGTGCCGCTGTAGGAGTCCATCGTGGCCAGTCGGATCCGCTGCGTCCCGGCCGGCAGCCCGATCATCGTGAAGAGGGTTTCGGCCGCGAGGCCGTCGACGTACGTGCGGAACCCGGCGAGCGGGCTCGGATAGTCGTGCGGGTCCGGTGGCGGCTCGACGAGGTCCCGGAGGACCACGCGGGGATGGCTGGGCGTGACGAAGGTCGACACCGCGGTCCCGCCGACCGCGGCGATGCCGAGCACGATCGAGACCGCGAGCACCCGGTTGAGCTCGAGCCGACCCGCGCGCCGGGCCACCCATCCCACGCAGACCAGCACGCCGACCACACCCAGCACACCGGCGAGGACAGGTAGCCGCGTCCCGAACAGGATGCAGATCACGAGCACGACGGCGGGTGGGATCAGGCTCAGGGAGGGATGCCTCGCCCGCAGCGACACGGTCACCGCCACGAGCGCGCCCACGAACGAGAGCAGATAGGGCAGCAGGAGCAGCCCTCCGCCGGTTCCCAGCGGCGGCGCGATGGTGAGCACCTGCTTCCACACGGTGACGACGCCCTGGCCCATCACCCGCCACGTGGTGGGGGTCGGCAGCACCCAGCCCAGCGCCGTCGAGGGCGCGGCGAGCGCGCCGCAGAGGAAGAACACCGGGACGGCAAGGGCCAGCACCGTCAGCGTCGGCCACCGACGCATTGCACCGACGACGGCGACTGCCGTGCCCAGGAGCAGTCCGCCGGCCATCGCGCCGAACAGCCCGGCGTCCAGGTACACCTTCTCCAGCGGGGCGAGCGCCATCGCCAGGAGGACCACCGGGACCAGGGAGTTGACCACCCGCTCCGCGGTGAACCACGCGAGCCACGCCGGGCGAGGTGCCCGCTCCGGCGCGGGTGCCCGCTCCGTCGGTTGTGCCTCCTGCTCGACGGCGGCGCTCATCGTTCGAGCTTCCGGAAACCGCGCGGCAGGTCCTCGAGCGTGCCAAGCGAGAGCACCGTCACCGACCCGAGGCGATGGACCGCCGCCGCCGCGCCGGTGCGCGTCTGGATCGCGAGTGCTCGGACGCCCAGCGGCAGGACGGCGCCGGCGGCGCGGATGTCGTGCGCGGACACGCCCGAACCGCACAGCAGGACCGCCACCGTGGCGCGCTGGACGTCGCGGGTCACGGTACGGGCCATGTCGACGATCGTGGTGGGGCCGCGGACATCTTCGATCCGGGTGAGCTCGTCGAGGAACTGACGGGGGGTGCGGGTGCGCAACACCGAGTGGCTGGTCATCGCCGTCAGGTCCTTCTCGCTGCGCAGGGCCTGCAGCCCGAGCGAGCCGACGGCGCTGACCGCCAGCTCGAATTCGGCCTCGTCCGCGTAGTCACGATCCTGGACCGACATCGCGACCACGAGGTGGGAGCGGCGCGTCTCGGTGAACTGGCGGACCATCAGCTTGCCCGTCCGTGCCGAGGAGCGCCAGTGCACGTAGCGGCGATCGTCACCCGGGACGTATTCGCGCAACGCGTGGAAGGACAGGTCAGCGTTCGTGATCTCGCGGGTCTCCCGGCCCTCGAGGTCGTGCAGGAACCCCGCTGCCGAGCCGCCCATCCGGATCGTGCGGGGGTGCACGTACAGCTCCTCCGGCTGGGTCCACAGGACGGACCGGCGGATCAGGCCCAGCGGGTCCCCGCGCACCGAGGAGACGGGTCCGACGACGATGACCCCGCGCTTCGTGGTGGGGATCGCGAAGAGCTCGTCGTGCTCGCTGCCCGGCCTCAGGCCCGGAAGGGCGAAACTGGCCCGGGTGGTGCCGACGGGCAGCTCGATGCGTGCGGGCAGCACCGGCGCGGACCCCACGTTGCGCACCTCGATCCCCCCCATCGCGCGCTCACCGACCACGACCCG
>JAENWO010000106.1 GCA_016649925.1 Actinomycetales bacterium | reverse complement strand
GATGAAGGACAGGGGGCGGCCCGGGCGCGAGGGCGCCGCGCCGCCCGCCAGCGGGTGCCGTTCGCGGAACAGAGATCGCGGGCCTGGACCCGACCGCGCCTGGCGCGCACGGCGAGATGCTCGCGGGACAGGAGCGCGTCGCCGAGCCGCAGCGTGGCGGTCTCCGCCCGTCCGATCACCACGGGCGCAGCGCCGGTGAGCGGGGCCACCCACCCGGCGTCCGGGCCGTCGACCACCGCGAGGTGGTGGCGTGCCAGGCGTGCCCCCTGCTCGTCCGAATGGCGCGCAAGGTGTGGTTCGCTCACGTCTGGCATGTCCTCATGCTGCGCGACCTCCCGAGCCGGTCGGTGGTCCCTGTGGAGGCAATGACCGTCACCCGGCCACGTCCACAGGCCATGTCGGACGGCTGCCGACCGCGCCCACAGGCATGTCGGACGGCTGCCGACCGCGCCCACGCTGATCGCGAGAGGTCGCTCAGCGACCGGTGACACACCGATGCGCGGGTGGCGATTCGCGTGCGGCGAAGGCTGTGGGCGAAGCCCTCGGCGGACTCGAGCTGGGGAACGAGGCCGGTTCTGACTCCGACATCACCCGAGAGTAGAGTGGGGCGCAGTTGACCGGCAGGACCCGTATCGATCGACATCACGCAGGAGGCTGAGTGCGGCACGGCACCACGAGCGGTGCCCGGCAGGAGACCCGCGTCGGCCCGGAGGCGGCGCGCCGTCGCTCGTTCGCGGTGATCAGTCACCCCGACGCCGGGAAGTCGACCCTGACCGAAGCCCTCGTCCTGCACGCCCACGCCATCACCGAGGCCGGACACATCAACGGCAAGAGCGGGCGCCGCCACACGGTCTCGGACTGGATGGAGATGGAGCAGGCGCGCGGCATCTCGATCACGTCCGCGTCGCTGCAGTTCTCCTACCGGGACGCGGTTATCAACCTGCTCGACACCCCCGGGCACGCCGACTTCTCCGAGGACACCTACCGGGTGCTGTCCGCGGTGGACGCGGCCGTGATGCTGATCGACGCCGCGAAGGGTCTCGAGGCCCAGACGATGAAGCTCTTCGCGGTGTGCAAGCACCGCGGCATCCCGCTGCTCACGGTCATCAACAAGTGGGACCGGCCCGGCCTGGACGCGCTCGCCCTGATGGATGAGATCACCGAACGCACCGGGCTCAACCCGACGCCGCTGACCTGGCCGGTGGGGGTGGCCGGGGACTTCCGCGGCGTGCTCGACCGCCGTACCGGCACCTACCTACGGTTCACCCCGTCCGCCGGCGGCGCGCACGTGGCGCCCGAGGAGATCCTCGACCCGGATGCCGCCGCCGCGCGCGAAGGCGCTGCCTGGACCACGGCGGTGGAGGAGAGCGAGCTCCTCGGCGCATCGGGTGCGGATCACGACACGGACTCCTTCCTGGCCGGGATCTCCACCCCGGTGCTCTTCGCGTCGGCGGTGCGTAATTTCGGCGTGCACGCGCTGCTGGAGGTGTTGGTGGACCTCGCCCCGTCCCCGGGGCCCCGCACCGCGGTCGACGGCGTACCCCGCGCGCTCGATGATCCGTTCAGCGCGTTCGTGTTCAAGATGCAGGCGGGGATGGACACCTCGCACCGCGACCGCCTCGCCTTCATCCGCGTCTGTTCGGGGCTGTTCGAGCGGGGGATGGTCGTCACGTCGGCCCGCACCGGCCGGCCGTTCGCCACCAAGTACGCCCAGCAGGCCTTCGGCCGCGAGCGGACCGTCGTCGACACCGCCTACCCGGGCGACGTCGTCGGGCTCGTGAACGGCTCGGACCTGCGCGTCGGCGACACGCTGTACCTGGATCGGGCGGTCGAGTACCCGCCGCTGCCGACGTTCGCCCCCGAGCACTTCGCCGCCGTCCGGGCGAAGGACGCGGGACGCTACAAGCAGTTCCGGCGCGGCATCGCCCAGCTCGAGGCCGAGGGCGTCGTGCAGGTACTGCGCTCGGACCTGCGCGGGGACCAGGCCCCGGTGCTGGCCGCCGTCGGTCCCATGCAGTTCGAGGTCGCCGAGCACCGCATGGCCACGGAGTTCACCTCCCCAGTCACCCTGGAACGCCTCAGCTACACCCTCGCCCTGCGCACCACCCGCGAGTGGGTCGCGGCGCTCGACGCCGAACGCGGCGTGGAAGTCCTGCACCGCGACGACGGCGTGATGCTCGCCCTGTTCCCGGACAGCTGGCGCGTGACCTCCGTGCGGCGCAACCACCCGGGCGCTGTGCTCGAACCGCCCGTCGCCGCCTGAACGCGACGCGGCGCCACCACCTTTTCAGTACCTGAACCATCCCGAGGGCGCATCCGCGCTCCTGCCATGGAGGCAATGACATGCAAACTGCACACGCCAAACACCTGACCGCGCCGCCCGCCGTCCCCCGCGGGGCGCTGCGCGTCACCCCACTGGGAGGGGTCGGCGAGATCGGGCGCAACATGACGGTCTTCGAGTACGAGGGAAAGCTCCTCGTCGTGGACTGCGGGGTGCTCTTCCCCGAGGAGACCCAACCCGGGATCGACGTGATCCTGCCCGACTTCACGTCCATCCGGCACCGCCTGGCGGACATCGTGGCGATCGTGCTGACCCACGGCCACGAAGACCACATCGGGGGTGTGCCGTACCTGCTGCGCGAGCGGGCCGACATCCCCATCATCGGCTCCGAACTGACTCTGGCGTTCATCACGTCCAAGCTCAAGGAACACAGGATCCGCCCCACCACCATCCGTGTCGAGGCCGGCGACACCCACCAGGCCGGGCCGTTCGGCCTAGGGTTCGCCGCGGTCAACCACTCCATCCCGGACGGGCTGGCGGTGGCGATCCGCACCGGCGCCGGACTCGTCCTGCACACGGGTGACTTCAAGATGGACCAGTTCCCCCTCGATGACCGGATTACCGACCTGCGGGCGTTCGGGCGGTTCGGGGAAGAAGGGGTCGACCTGCTCCTGATCGACTCGACCAACGCGGAGGTCCCCGGGTTCACGACCTCCGAGCGTGAGCTCACCCCGGCCATCGACAACGTGTTCACCACCGCACCCCGGCGCATCATCGTGTCCAGCTTCGCCAGCCACGTGCACCGCATCCAGCAGGTGCTGGACGCCTCCCACCGCCACGGCCGCAAGGTCGCCTTCGTGGGCCGCTCGATGGTCCGCAACATGGGGATCGCCCACGACCTCGGCTACCTGCGGATCCCCCGCGGCTTGGTGGTGGACTTCAAGAAGCTCGAGTCCATGGAGGACTCCAAGGTCACGCTCATCTGCACCGGATCCCAGGGTGAGCCGATGGCGGCCCTGTCACGCATGGCCAACGGCGAGCACCAGATCCGCATCAACGAGGGTGACACCGTCCTGCTCGCCAGCTCGCTGATCCCCGGCAACGAGAACGCCATCTACGGCATCATCAACAAGCTCACCGACCTCGGCGCGAACGTCGTGCACAGGGGCAACGCCAAGGTGCACGTCTCCGGGCACGCCAGCTCGGGCGAGCTCGTCTACTGCTACAACATTCTCAAGCCCCGCAACGTCATCCCCGTGCACGGCGAGTCCAGGCACCTGCACGCCAACGGCGAGCTCGCCATCCGCACGGGGGTGGACCCCGACCGGGTCATCATCGCCCGCGACGGCGCCACCATCGACCTCGTCAACGGCCTCGCGACCATCTCCGGGCAGGTACCGGCGGCACTGGTCTTCGTCGACGGGCAGACTGTCGGACGCGCCACCGAGGACACCCTCAGGGACCGCCGCCGGCTCAGCGAAGGGGGAGTCATCACCGTCCTCGCCATCGTCGAGCCCGATACGAACACGCTGAGCGAACCGCTGGAGTACCTCACCCGCGGTTTCGTCCACGACGACCACACCCTCACCGGCGCGTCGGAAGAAGTAGAGAAGGCACTGGCCAAGGCCGCGACCCAAGGCATCGACGGGCTCGAGAAGCTCGAGTCCGTCATCTCGGGCGCCGTCAGCCGCTACATCACGCGCACCTACCGTCGCGAACCCGTCGTCATCGCCGTCGTCGTCGATGCCTAGCGGGCTCCCGATCCCACGCGGTGAGGGTCAGTCCATCGCGAGCGCGGCCACGGGCGGGGTCCGCACCGCCGAGCGGGCCGGCAGCACGGACGCGAGGAGTCCGGCGACCACGGCCACGACGGCCACGATCGCGAGGTCCCGCCATGGGACGTCGAGCCGTAGGTCGCCGAGCGCCCCGAGCACGATCGCGGATCCCGCCCAGCCGTAGACGAGTCCCGCGACGATGCCCACCAGGGCCCCGACCCCGGCGATGAGCACGCCCTCGAGGGCGAGCATCCCACGCAGCTGACCCCGGGTCAGGCCCATCGCCCGGAGCAGCGCCGACTCCCGTCGCCGCTCCAGGACCGACAGCGAGAGTGTGTTGGCGACCCCGACGAGTGCGATCACCACAGCCACCGCGAGCAGCCCGATGACGACGGCGAGGAGTGTGTCGATCACCTCCTGGTAGGCGGCCCGCTCGACGGCAGCACCGGCGACCACCGGCGCGACGTCGTCGGCGCCAACCGACAGGTCGGTGAGGGCGGATCGGATGTCCTGCACGGTGCTGGCCTCCGGCGTCCCGTCCTCCAGTCGCAGCCACATGGTGGTGACACCCGTGTCGCCCACGAGGGCGTCGAGGGAGGCCGGGGTCAGGACCACGACGTACCCGCCGAGATCGGAGACCACGGCGCGCCGTTCGACCGAGACGCCGTCCGCGGGGAGCAGTGTCAGCATCTGGCCGTCGGTGACGTCGTAGGTTTGTGCCGTCATCGACGACACCACGACCGTATCGTCGGTGAGGCCGCCGATCAGGCTCGGATCACGCAGCACCGTGCCGACATCGCCCTGCGCCACGGCTCGGGCCACCACACCGGCCTGGCCGTCGTCGGTCTGCAAGAAGATCTGTGCGGACCGCATCAGCAACGTGCCGGCCACGCCCGCCGTCTGCTCGACGGCGTCGATCTGGCCGGCGGAGAGGCCGGCCCCGGAGTCGCCCGCGCCGTCGTCCACGCTCACGGTCACGTCGACCGGGAACTCGGTGTCGAGCGTGGCCCCCAGGGCGTTGCGGGCCGAGAGGGCACCCGTGGACATCATCGTGACCAGGGCGACACCGATGATCAGCGCGCTCGCCGTGGCCGCCGTGCGCCTCGGGTTCCGGACCGCGTTCGCGGTGGCGATCCGAGCCGGTGTGCCGCGCAGCAGAGCGCTGCAGGCACGGATCAGGGCCGGCACCACGAACACGGCGCCGAGGAGCAGGCCGCACAGCGAGACGAAGCCACCGACCACACCCATCGCCAGCGCCAGCAGCATGGTCGACTCCGAGGAGACCTCCTGGGCACCCGGTCGCGCCAGGAGGACTCCGCCGGCGAGCAGCAGCACGCCGCCGACCACGAGGACGGAGGCGAGGACCGCCCGGGCGAGACCGGCCGAACTGCTCGGGGCAGGCTGCGGGCGCAGCGCCGCGAGCGGGGCGACGCGGGTGGCCATCCGCGCAGGGAGGAGGGCGGCGAGCAGGGTGACACCGATGCCGGTGACGAGTGCTGCCAGGACCGTGGCGACGGTGAGCCGCACGTCGGTGGCCAGCGGCACGTCGAGGTTCATCCCGCCGAGCACCTGGAGCCCGAGCACCACCGTGCCCGTGCCGAGAGCGAGGCCGACGACGGAGGCCACGGTGCCGAGGATGAGCGCCTCGACCAGGACCGAGGAGCGGACCTGGCCCTTGCTCGCGCCCACGCAGCGGAGCAGGGCGAGGGTGTGGGTGCGTTGCGCGACCAGCACCTGGAACGTGTTGGAGATGACGAGGGCGGCGACCGCGAGCGAGACCGCGGCGAACCCGAGCAGAACCACCGTGAACAGAGCTTGGTTGCCGGAGAGCTGCGCGGTGAGGTCGCGGGCCACCTCCTCGAGGGTGCGCACCGAGGTGCCGGGCAGGGCGGTCGCGAGCCCGCCGCGTGCGGCGTCGACATCGACCCCCGGGTCGAGGGCCACGACGGCCTCCGCGAAGGTGGGCTCCGCACCCCACTGCAGGCGCATCCAGCGGGTGACGTCCTCGGGGTGGGCGATGGCACTCGCGGAGCCGAAGGTGAAACCGCTGGTGTCCTCGAGGATGCCGGTGACGCGTAGCGAATCGGTGCTCGTCTCCCAGGTGCCGTCGCCGTCGGCCCCCGCTGAGGGCACCCACGTCTGGAGGGTGAGGGTGAGCTCGTCGCCGACGGTCACCGCGAGGCGGTCCGCGGCGGACTGCTGCAGGGCGATGGTGCCCGCTGCGTCGGGCGGATGGCCGCTCCGGTAGGTGTTGCCGGACAGGCGGGGGTCGCTGGGTGTCGGTGCGAGGGCGATCCACTCCGACCGGCCGTGCGTGTCGAGCTCCACACCGACCTGGGCCACCGGATCGGCGGCCGCCACGCCAGGGCTGCTCCGGAGCCGGTCGATCGCGGCGGCGTCCAGGGGCGGGTCGGTACCGCTGACCACGAGGTCCGCGTCGCCGTAGCTGGCGGTGACCGCGTTGTAGGTGGTGCGCTCGATGGTCGCCGAGGCGAGCAGCGTCGCAGCGACGAAGCCGGTGCCCAGGGCGATGGCCAGGCCGGCGGCGAACAGGCGCCCGAGGGAGAGGCGCATCTGGTGCAGGGTCAGGCGCAGCATCTAGCGGCCCGACCCGGCGGTCTCGACGACCCGCAGCGCGTCCAGCCCAGCCATCACGGACTCCGGCGTCGGTTTCTCGATGGTGCCGGCGATGCGGCCGTCCGCGAGGAGGACCACACGGTCAGCGTAGGCGGCGGCGGCCGGGTCGTGCGTCACCATGACGATCGTCTGGGCGAGTTCGCGCACCGAGCGGCGCAGGAAGGACAGCACCTCCGTGCCCGAGCGGGAGTCGAGGTTGCCGGTGGGCTCGTCCGCGAACACGACGTCGGGGCGGGTACTGAGCGCGCGGGCGATCGCGACGCGCTGCTGCTGACCGCCGGAGAGCTCGTACGGCTTGTGGGTGAGGCGGTCGCCGAGGCCGAGCGTGGCGACGAGGAGGTCCATCCAGGCGCGGTCCACCGTGGTACCGGCGAGCTCGGAGGGGAGCGTGATGTTCTGCTCGGCCGTGAACATGGGCAGCAGGTTGAAGGCCTGGAAGACGAACCCGACGCGCTTCCGGCGCAGCAGGGTGAGCTGCTTGTCGCCGAGGGTGGTGATCTCGGTGTCGCCGAGGAGCACCTGTCCGTCGGTGGCGCTGTCCAGCCCGGCGAGCAGGTGCATCAGGGTCGACTTGCCGGAGCCGCTCGGGCCCATGATCGCGGTGAACTCGCCGCGGGTGAAGGACACGTCCACGTGGTCCAGGGCGGTGACGGCGACTTCGCCGCGTCCGTAGACCTTGGTGAGGCCGATGGCGCGGACGGCGCTCTCGGCTCCGGTGCTCGTGGATGAGGGTGCGGGTGCGGGTGCGTTCGTCATGCTTCGAATCTAGGTTCGCCCACGCGTCCCGGGCGTCGCGCCGTGGGTGGGTTCTCGGGTCATCCCGTGGGTGGGTTCTCGGTCATCCCGCGGGGGGATCCGTCGCACGTCGGGTGCACCGTTCCACCGCTTCGTCGACGCCTCCTGCGATCTCCTCTCGGACGTGGGACACGAACGTGCTGCCCGGAGGCCTCTGACGGGGGTGTTCTGGCGCTCCTGGACGACATCTTCGTGGCGCGCGACGGGATAGCCGCCCGACGGCGTCGGGTGCACCGTTCCACCGCTTCGTCGGCGCCTCCTGCGATCTCCTCTCGGACGTGGGACACGAACGTGCTGGCCGGAGGCCTCTGCCGGGG
>JAENWO010000191.1 GCA_016649925.1 Actinomycetales bacterium | reverse complement strand
TCTCGGGCCGGTCGTCCTCGACGTCCATCAGCACCCCATTAAAGGTATCCGTGACTCTTACTATTGTGAGATCTTAGAGTCTGAGAGACCATAACGTCCACCTCGTCTCGGTGGGCGACCGCGTACCCCTGCGCGGCCGGGGGGAGGACCCCGGGCCGAGCCCGATGCGCCCGTCGCGGGTACGTGTGACGTACCTCACCACTAGGGTGCTGCTGACGCAGTCAGCGCGAGACGAAGGGGCTCGGGCGGCGGGACGCACGGAAGGGAGCAGCATGAAGCGGGTCATCATCGACACCGACCCGGGCATCGACGACACGATCGCCCTGCTGCTGCTCTGCGCGTCCGACGACGTCGTGATCGAGGGCATCACGACGGTGGGCGGCAACGTCTCCCTCGACCAGGTGACGCGCAACGCCTTGACGATCCTCGAGCTCGCCGGCCGAACCGACATCGGTGTCTACCGCGGCGCAGCCGGTTCGATGTCCGGCGGTGAAGGCCGGCACGTCTTTGCCCACGGCGAGGACGGGCTCGGGAACCTCGGGCTCTCGCCGACCTCCGCCGTCGGCGCGCGCGAGGGTTCCGCCGTCGACTTCCTCGTCGAGTCGGCACGCGAGCACCCCGGCGAGATGTCTCTGCTCGCCATCGGGCCTCTCACGAACGTCGCGGCCGCCGTCCTGGCCGACCCGGCGTTCGTCTCGAACATCGGGCAGATCGTGCTGATGGGCGGGGCCGAGGGCGCCGGCAACATGACGCCCTCGGCGGAGTTCAACGCCTGGTCCGACCCGGTCGCGGCGGACGTGGTGTTCCGGGCCGGCTTCGACCGGCTCGTCATGGTCGGGCTGGACGCCACCCGGCAGGCGCACCTGACGCCCGGCGTCCGGGAGCTGCTGCGACAGCTCGACACCCCGGTTTCCCGGTTCGTCCACGCGATCACCCGCAGCTACGTCGACTTCGCCTTCGCCGAGCAGGGGCGGCTCGCCGCGGAGCTGCATGACCCGCTGGCGGCGGCCTACCTGCTGGACCCCGCGGTGTTCGTCAGCCATCCCGCGAACGTGGAGGTCTGCACCGAGGGGCTGTGCCAGGGCCGCACCGTCGTCGCCCGCTCGTCGGACTTCCCGCACCTGACCCCCAACGCCCGCGTGGCGGGCGAGGTCGACGCGGGGAGGTTCTTCACCCTGCTGCTGACCACCCTGTTCCCCGACGCCTCGGAGCTCATCACCCGCGTCGTCGCCCACGAGTACCGCTAACCACCCACACCCGAAGGATCGAAGGACATGAGCAAGCTCAAGGATCAGTTCACCCTGATGGCCATCCTGTTGATCCCGATCGGCGTGGCGATCAACCTCCTCGGCGGCACGCTCGCGAAGCAGCTGCAGATGTGGATCTTCCTCGACTCGATCGGCACGTTCCTGGTGGCCATGCTCGCCGGGCCGGTGATCGGGCTGATCACCGGTGGTCTGAGCGTCGTGCTGCTGTCGATCCAGGACCCCACCCTGCTGCCGTGGGCGATCCTTGCCACGGCGATGGGTCTCGTGGTCGGGCTGCTCGCCCAGCAGGGCTTCTTCACCCGGTGGGGCGGCATCGTCGCCGGCATCGTCATCGTCGTCGCCGCGTCGGTGCTCGTCAGCGTGCTGATGAGCATCTACCTGTACGGCGGCTTCACCACGAGCGGCATCTCGATCTTCACCGGGATCCTGCACGACAACATGGGCCTTCCTCTGGGCCTGTCGGTGACGATCTCGCACGTCCTCGGCGAGACCGTCGACAAGGTCATCTCCATCCTCGTTCCCGTGTTCGTGATCCGGGCCCTGTCCAAGCGGACGCTGCTGAAGTTCCCGCTCGGTGAGATCTACGTCAACGCCCGCACGCGCGGCACGTCCGACGCCGGAGCCTGAGCCGGGCGGCCGGGGCACCCTTCGAGGATGAGCGCCACCGAGACGATCCGCAGCGGCAACCGGGTGCGGGACCTCAACCCCGCCACCCAGGTGCTCGGGTGCCTCGTGCTGGCGGTGGTCGCGCTGCTCTTCGGGCTCGTCTCCATGGCGGCCGTGGTGGTCGTCTGCTTCGTGCTCGCCGCGGCGGCCGGGAGGTTCGTCGCCTTCGTCTCGACCTGGGCGAAGACAGTTCTCGTGCTGTCCCTCGTGATCGTCGCCCTGCAGACCATGTTCATCCCCGGCGAGGAGGTCTGGTGGGAGTGGGGGCCGCTTTCCGCCACCGGGGAGGGCTTCCGTCGGGGGACCCTGTTCGCCTCCCGCATCATGGGCGCGGCGACCCCGCTCGTCCTGCTCGTCCAGCTCGTCGACCTGCGTCGCCTGGTGCTGGAGATGGAGCGGCGGGGGATCTCACCCAAGGTGACGTACGTCTTCGTCGCGACCGTCAACATCATCCCGCAGATGCGGGACCGGATGGGCGTCATCATGGACGCCCAGCGCGCCCGGGGGGTGGAGACGGACGCGAACTGGTGGGTGCGGATCAAGGCGTTCTTCCCGACGATCGGGCCGCTCATCATCAGCTCGATCGTGGGTGTGGAGGAGAAGGCGATCACGCTCGAGGCGCGGGGTTTCACCGCGACCGGACCCCGCACGTCGCTGTACTCGATCCAGGACACCGGCGTCGACCGGGTGCTGCGCGTCGGGGCGTGGGTGCTCCTCGCCGTCGTCGTGGTGGGACGGGTGGTGCTGTGGCTGCGGTAGAGGTCTCGCGTCTGAGCTTCACGTACGCAGCGGCGGACGCTCCCGCGCTGAAGGGTGTCGATCTGTCGATCGCGGACGGCGAGTTCTGCTCGATCATCGGCGCGAACGGGGCCGGCAAGACCACGCTGTGCAGCGCGATCCGCGGGTTCGTGCCGCAGTTCCACAAGGGGGAGCTGACCGGGACGGTGACGATCGGCGGCAAGGACATCGCGCAGACCTCGATCGGGGACCTGGCCCGCGAGATCGGGTTCGTGTTCCAGAACCCGTTCACCCAGATGAGTGGCATCGCCCGCACGGTCTTCGACGAGCTCGCGTTCGGCCTCGGGAACCTCGGGGTGCCGCCCGCCGAGATCCGGGAGCGGGTCGAGGAGATGCTCGAGACCGCGAGGATCGCCGAGTTCCGCGACCGGGACCCGTTCGCCCTCTCCGGTGGGCAGCAGCAGCGGGTGGCGCTGGCCTCGATGCTGATCATGGGTCAGGACACCCTCGTGATCGACGAGCCGACGTCCCAGCTCGACCCGGCCAGCACGGACGAGGTGTTCGCGCTGATCGGGGCGATGAAGGACGCCGGCCGCACGATCGTGCTCGTCGAGCACAAGATGGAGCACGTGGCCACCTACTCCGACACGGTGGTGCTCCTGCACGAGGGCCGGGTGGTCCTCACCGGCCCACCGTCGGAGGTGTTCGGCGACGCCCGCACCACGGAGCACGGCACCCGGTTGCCGCCCGCGGTGCTGCTCGCCCGGGCGCTGCGCGAGCGCGGGGTGGACCTGCCGGAGCTGCCGCTCTCGGTCGCGGAGCTGACCCGCGCGGTCCGCGAGCTCCTCGGGGAGGACGCATCAGCCTGATCGAGCTCGACGACGCCTCCTACACCTACCCCGGTGGGGTCGACGCGGTGCGCGGGGTCACGCTTGCGGTCGCCGACGGCGAGAGCGTCGCCGTCATCGGTCAGAACGGCGCCGGCAAGACCACGATGTCGAAGATGATCAACGGCCTGCTCAAGCCGAGCACGGGCACGGTGCGCGTGGACGGGGTGGACACGCGCGAGCGCACGGCGGCGCAGACCGCGCGGGTCGTCGGCTACGTCTTCCAGAACCCCGACGACCAGATCTTCCACAGCACCGTCGCGGGGGAGATCTCCTACGGGTTGAAGCGACTGAAGCTCGACCCCGAGGAGTCCCGGCGCCGGGTCGAGGAGGCTGCGACGCTGTGCGGGCTGGCGGGCTCCCTCGAGGAGAACCCGTACGACCTGCCGCTCTCGGTGCGCAAGTTCGTCACGATCGCCCTCGTCATCGCGCTCGACCCGCCCGTGCTCATCCTGGACGAGCCGACGGCCGGGCAGGACCTTGCCGGCCTGGAGCGGATCGCCGCGATCGTGGGTGAGATGTCCGGACGTGGGAAGGCCGTCCTGACGATCACCCACGACATGGAGTTCGTCGCGGAGAACGTCGCGCGCGTCGTCGTGATGGCGAAGGGGCAGGTCGTGACGGACGGGCCGGCCGAGAGGATCTTCTACGACCACGAGGCCTTGGCCGCCGCGCGGCTGAACCAGCCGGTGCTGGCCGAGCTCGCCTCCGCGCTCGGGGCCGAGCAGGTCGGTCTGGGCGCGGACGCGCTCGCCGAGTGGGTCCTGGCCCGACGGCGCGGCGCGGGCGGGTCCACCACTCGCCTACGATGAGAGCAGCACACGTATCCACACCCGGAGGTTCACCGGTGGCATCGAAGTCGCGCCTGATGATGGTCGCCAGCTCGCTGGTCGTCGGGGGGCTTGCGCTCGCCGGCTGTGCCGGGCAGCCCGGAGCGGCGGCCGTCGTGGACGGCCGCCCGATCAGCGAGGGCTACCTGGCCGAGGCCGGCGCGGAGTTCGCCCCGTACTCGGGCTCCCCTCTCTCCCCGGCCGACATGCTCACCGCGCTGATCCAGGCGCCGGTGGTGGTGCAGGTCGGCTCCGAGCACGGCGTGGGCGTCTCCACGCAGGAGGCCGTCGACCGCCTCGACTCCGTCTCCGAGACGAGCCAGATCGCGACCGACGGGGAGTACGCCGACGGCACCGTGCAGCTCGTCCAGATGATCCTCACCTACGATGCCCTGCAGAACAGTCCCGACTCTCAGGCGATCTCGGAGGAGGTCACCGCCCGGATCGCCGACACGGACGTCGAGATCAACCCCCGCTACGGCCAGTGGGACCCCAAGGGCACGATCGTCCCGGTCACGCCGGAGTGGCTGATCGACTCGACGCCCGCCGCCGGATGACCCTGCGGGGTGTGGCCGGCGGCGGCGAGCCGGGCGCTGCTCTGCTCGACGCCGTCGCCGTGATGGACCGCCTGCGTTCGCCGGGCGGATGCCCGTGGGATGCGGAGCAGACGCACGCCTCACTGGCCCGGTACGCCATCGAGGAGGCCCACGAGGTGGCCGAGGCCGCCGAGTCCGGGGATGCCCGCGCGCTCCTCGAGGAGCTCGGGGACCTGCTCCTGCAGGTGCTCTTCCACGCCCGGGTGGCGCAGGAGGCCGACGACGGCGCTGCGTTCGACATCGACGACGTCGCCAGGGCGCTGGTCACCAAGCTCACCGCGCGCCATCCGCACGTGTTCGCCGCGCGCCATCCGCACGTGTTCGCCGCCGACGGCGGTGGCGAGCCTCCCGCGGAGCCGCTCACCGCGGCGGAGGTGAACGTCCGTTGGGACGCGATCAAGGCGGCGGAGAAGGGGCGTCGGTCCGTGCTCGACGGCGTGCCG
>JAENWO010000493.1 GCA_016649925.1 Actinomycetales bacterium | reverse complement strand
GTAGCGCCCGGCTCGGGTCACCGCGCCTGCTGGTCACCGCGCCTGCTGGTCACCGCGCCGGCGGGGCGGGGGCGGGCCACCACCCCACGCGCCGACCGATACGCTTCCAGGCGTGATCGACCTGAGGAAGCTGCGCGAGGAACCCGACGTCGCGCGTGCCAGCCAGCGGGCCCGCGGTGAGGACGAGGGCCTCGTCGACGCCGTCCTGGCGGCCGACGCCCGCCGCCGTGCCCTGCTGACCGAGTTCGAGCAGTTGCGAGCCCAGCAGAAGGAGGTCTCGCGCACCGTCGGCAAGGCCTCACCCGAGGAGCGGGGGGCCATCCTGTCCCGGGCGCGGGAGCTCTCTGAGCACGTCAAGGCCGCCGACGCGGACGCGGACGAGGCGAGGACCGAGTTCGAGGCTCTCGTCGGCCGGTTCCCGAACATCGTGCTGGACGGAGTCCCGCCCGGCGGCGAGGACGACTTCGTCGTCCTGCGCACCGAGGGCCGGCCCCGCGACTTCGACGCCGAGGGCTTCACTCCGCGCGACCATCTGGAGCTGGGCGAGCTGCTCGGAGCCATCGACACCGAACGCGGTGCGAAGGTCTCCGGCGCGCGCTTCTACTACCTCACCGGGATCGGAGCCCGGCTCGAGCTCGCGCTGCTCAACGCTGCGGTGGATCAGGCCGTCGCGGCGGGCTTCACCCCGGTCATCACGCCGACGCTCGTCAAGCCGGAGATCATGGCCGGCACGGGCTACCTCGGTGCGCACGCGGCCGAGGTGTACCGGCTCGAGGCCGACGACCTGTACCTCGTCGGGACGAGCGAGGTGGCCCTCGCCGGGTATCACGCGGGCGAGATCCTCGACCTGAGCGCCGGCCCGAAGCGCTACGCCGGCTGGTCGGCCTGCTACCGGCGCGAGGCCGGCTCCTACGGCAAGGACACCCGCGGCATCATCCGGGTGCACCAGTTCCACAAGGTGGAGATGTTCAGCTACGCACCCCAAGAGCAGGCGGAGGCCGAGCACCAGCGCCTGCTCGCCTGGGAGGAGCAGATGCTGCAACGGGTCGAGCTGCCCTACCGGGTCATCGACACCGCGGCCGGCGACCTCGGCTCCAGCGCGGCGAGGAAGTTCGACTGCGAGGCCTGGCTGCCGACGCAGTCCCGTTACCTCGAGCTCACGTCGACCTCGAACTGCACCACCTACCAGGCGCGCCGCCTCGGGATCAGGGAGCGGACGCCGTCGGGAGAGACCAGGGCGGTGGCGACGCTCAACGGGACGCTGGCCACCACCCGCTGGATCGTCGCGATCCTGGAGAACCACCAGCTGCCCGACGGCTCGGTCCGGGTCCCCGAGGGGTTGCGCGGTTACCTGGGCGGCCTCGAGGTCCTCGAGCCGATCGCCGAGGTGAGGTCGCCGGAATGAGTGTGGCCTTCACGCCGGACGCGCTCACGCGACTGAGCCCCGGCCCCGAGCTGCTCGTCGCCCTCGACATCGACGGCACGATCCTCGGCCACGACGGCTCGCTGCGCGCCGTCGTGCGCGAGACCATCGCGGAGCTCGCCGGCACCGGCACGCACATCGTCCTCGCCACCGGCCGCTCGTTGCCCGCTGTCACGCCCATCCTCGAGGAGCTCGGGCTGAGCACGGGGTGGGCGGTGTGCTCGAACGGCGCCGTGACGTTGCGCCTGGAACCGGAGGTCGACGACGGCTACGAGATCTTCGACCTCGTCACGTTCGACCCCGAGCCGACGCTGCGCCTGCTGCGCTCGCACCTGCCGGACGGCCTGTTCGCCGTCGAGGACCTCGGCCGAGGGTTCAAGGTGACCGCACCGTTCCCCCTCGGGGAGCTCGGCGGGGACGTCACAGTCGTCGACTTCGAGGAGCTGTGCGCCTCGCCCGCCTCCCGCGTGACGCTGCGGGCGCCGGACCTGTCCTCGGCCGACTTCCACGACCTCGTGGACCGCAGCGGCCTACACGGGGTGTCCTACGCCGTCGGCTGGACGGCCTGGCTGGACATCACCCCCGACGGCGTCTCCAAGGCGAGCGCGCTGGAGACGGTCCGCCAACGGCTGGGCGTGCCCGAGGGGGCCACGCTCGCCGCGGGCGACGGCCGCAACGACATCGAGATGCTCACCTGGGCCGGCGTCGGTGTGGCCATGGGCGGCGCGGACGCCGACACGCGGGCGGCCGCGGACCTGCACACCGGGCCCGTGGAGGAGGACGGTCTCGTGCCCGTGCTTGCCGCGGTCCTGCGCCGCGATCTCGGATAGGGCGAGCCCCTGGGCCCGGACATCGAGGACGTCGCGCGGGCGGCCGGGGTCTGCGCGGCCACGGTGTCCCGGG
>JAENWO010000195.1 GCA_016649925.1 Actinomycetales bacterium | reverse complement strand
GGCCGGTAGGTCGGCCGGTAGGTCGGCCGCGTCTTCGGCGGGATCGACGTCAGGCGCCGGCGCGGTCTTCTTCGGCGCGGTCTTCTTCGGCGCGGCCTTCGCAGCGCTCATCCGCCGACGGCGGCAGCCAGGTCCGCGGCTAACGCATCATCGACCCGGGCGTGCAGGCGGGTGCCCTCCTCGGTGTGCTCCTCGCTGATGACCTCACCGTTGAGGTGGGCGCGGTGGACGAGGTCGCCGCGCTGGTACGGCACGACGACGTCCACCTCCACGGACGGTCGCGGCAGGAGCTCGGCGATCAGCTCACGCAGCTCACCGAGCCCCTCACCGGTCCGGGCGGACACGGCGATGGCGTTCTTCTCGCGGGAGCGCAGCCGGGCGATGGTCTCCGGAGTGGCCAGGTCCGCCTTGTTCAGCGCGACGATCTCGGGGATGTGCTCGACGCCGTCGATGTCACGCAGGACCTCACGCACGGCGGCGATCTGCCCCTCGGGATCCGGGTGGGAGGCGTCCACGACGTGCACGATCAGGTCAGACTGGCCCACCTCCTCCAGCGTGGAGCGGAACGCCTCGACGAGCTCGGTGGGCAGCTGACGCACGAACCCGACGGTGTCGGAGATCGTGAACACGCGACCGTCGGGGGTCTCGGTGCGTCGCACCGTGGGGTCGAGGGTGGCGAACAGGGAGTTGTCAACGAGCACACCGGCGCCGGTCAGCCGGTTGAGCAGGGACGACTTGCCCGCGTTGGTGTACCCGGCGATCGCGACGGAGGGCACCGCACCGGCGCGCCGTGAGTGTCGTCGGGTCTCGCGGGACGGCGCCATCTCCTTGATCTGGCGGCGCAGCCGGGCCATCCGGGTGCGGATACGGCGGCGGTCGAGCTCGATCTTCGTCTCACCCGGGCCGCGCGAGCCGATCCCCGCACCTCCGGCCACGCGGCCACCGGCCTGCCGGGACATGGACTCGCCCCAGCCACGCAGGCGCGGGAGGAGGTACTCGAGCTGGGCGAGCTCGACCTGGGCCTTGCCCTCCCTCGACTGCGCGTGCTGGGCGAAGATGTCGAGGATGAGCGCGGTGCGGTCGATGACCTTGACCTTGACGACGTCCTCGAGGGCACGTCGCTGCGACGGGGGCAGCTCGGAGTCGACGATCACGGTGTCCGCGCCCGTCGAGGCGACCAGTTCGGCGAGCTCACGGGCCTTGCCGGACCCGAGATACGTGCTCGGGTCGGGCGTGTGACGACGCTGGAGGAGCCCGTCCAGGACCTCCGAACCGGCGGTCTGAGCCAGGGCGGCGAGCTCACGGAGCGAGACCTCGGCGCCCTCGGCCGTGCCGGTGCTCCAGAGACCGACGAGGACCACCCGCTCCAGGCGCAGCTGACGGTATTCAACCTCGGTGACGTCCTCGAGCTCGGTGGACAGACCCGCGACCCGGCGCAGTGCCGCGCGGTCCTCGAGGTCGAACTGCTCGCCGTCGAAGTCACCGGGGCCGTCGTCGGAGGACTGGACCGCGGTGCCCGCCCGGGCGAGGATGCGGGCCACGACGTCGTGGGCGCGGTCCTGGGCCTCGCTCTCGCCGGTCACGTCGTGGCGGCGGTTCGTCGGGACGGTCGGTTCGGTCATGGTGTCCTTGCCTCGGAGCTCGGCCGTGCTGGCACACGGCTCGACCTCCACTTTGGCACGCCGACGCCACGCCCCCCAACTGTTTTCGCTCTCAGCGGCGTCGGGTGGACTGCCCCTACGCTCAGAGGGTGGCCCACTACTTCAGCCCCTCCCCTGACGCGCCGGAGCAGCGCCGGACCCTCACCGTCACGCTGCGCGGACGTCGGGTGGAGGTCGAGACCGCCGGCGGGGTGTTCTCCGGCGACCGGCTGGACCCGGGCACCACGGTGCTGCTCGACGCCGTCGAGGACCCACCGGCCACCGGCGCGCTCCTCGACCTCGGCTGCGGCTGGGGGCCGATCGCCCTCGCCATGGCGGCCGCCTCACCGGACGCGCGCGTGCTCGCCGTGGACGTCAACGAGCGGGCCCTGGGCCTGACCGCGGGCAACGCGCAACGCCTCGGCCTGCGCAACGTCCAGACGCACCTGCCCGAGCAGCTTCTCGCGGACAGCCCGGAGCTCCAGCTCGACGAGATCTGGTCCAACCCCCCGATCCGGATCGGCAAGGCGGCGCTGCACGAGCTGCTGCGCACGTGGCTCCCCAGGCTGGCTCCGGGCGGACGTGCCCACCTCGTGGTCCAGCGCAACCTCGGCTCGGACTCCCTGCACCGCTGGATGGCCGAGGAGCTCGGGCGGGACGTCAGGCGCACCACGAGCGTCAACGGCTACCGGGTGCTCACCGTCCGGTAAGCCTCAGAGCAGACTGACCTCGGCGACGAGCTCCGCCGGACCGGCGAGCTCCACGTGGCCGTTCTCGAGCATCCGCACGCGCAGCTGGCCACCGGGGACGAGCACCACCCACTCGTCCGGGGCTCCCGCACCGAACCAGGCCCGGACCGCGAGCGCGGCGGCACAGGCACCGGTGCCGCACGAGAGCGTCTCGCCCACGCCGCGCTCGTGCACGCGCATCCGCACGACGCCGATGCTCTTGGTGCCGACGACCCTCCCGTCGGCGTCCGTGAGCTCGACCTCCCGCTCGCCGAGCGGCACCACGAGCTCCACGTTCGTCCCGTGCACCGGAACGGGCTCCACGCGGGGTGCCTCGCTCAGGTCGACGCCGTCGAGCTCGTCCACGTCCGTCAACGCGATCACGGTGTGCGGGTTGGGCAGGTCCAGGCGCAGGCCGGGCCGAGCGTCGGGCAGCCCGGCGACGGCGACGCTGGCGTCGAAGCCGTCGGCCAGGGCCTGTGCGCCACCGGGCGCGGACCACTTACCCATGTCGGCCGCGTAGTCGGCACCCTCCCGGCGCACGGTCAGGACGCCGGCGCGGGTGGCGATCGGCACGCTGTGGCCGTCCGGCAGCTCCAGCAGGCGGGCCCTGACGAGGAACGCGACGAAGACCCGGATGCCGTTGCCGCACATCTCCGCGACGGAGCCGTCGGCGTTGACGTAGTCCATGAACCAGTACGCGTCCGGGTCCTCCTGGAGCCAAGAGATGCCCTCGGGGACCGCGGCGCTGCGCACGGCGCGGATGACGCCGTCGGCGCCGATGCCGGTGTGCCGGTCGGTGAGCGCGACGACCTCGCCCCCGGTCAGCGGCGCGGCGCCGTCGAGGTCGGCGAACAGGAGGAAGTCGTTGCCCGTGCCGTGCCCCTTGACGAAGGTCCGGATGGGTGCCGTGGTGGTCGTCATGGCAGGAGCCTACGGGCCCGCTCCACCAGGTCGGCGCCCGGCTCCAGCCAGTGCACGCGAGGGTCGCGCCCGAACCACGTCATCTGCCGCCGGGCCAGCTGGCGGGTGGCCACCGCCGTGGACTCCACGGCCTGGGGAACACCGGACTCACCGTGCAGCACCGCGAGCGCCTGCGCGTAGCCGACGGCTCGCCGAGCGGTGCGGCCGCGCTCCAGCCCACGCCCGAGGAGCGTTGTCGTCTCCTCCAGGAGCCCGCGGGAGAACATCCCATGTGCGCGCGCCTCGATCCGCCGGCCGAGCTCGGGGCGCGGGACGTCGATGCCGATCTGCACGGCCGGGATGAGGTAGGTGTGCGTGGGCAGGTTGGCGCTGTACGGCCGCCCGGTGATCTCGATCACCTCCAGCGCTCGGATGATCCGACGAGGGTTGCGCCGGTCGATCCGGGCCGCGGCCTCGGGGTCTTTCGCCGTGAGCTCGTCGTGCAGGACGCCCGGCCCCTCGTGCGCGGCGCGTTCCTCGAGGACACTCCGGACGCCGTCGTGGGTCCCGGGGAAGTCCAGGTCGTCCAGGAGGGCGCGCACGTACAGTCCCGAGCCGCCCACCACGACGACGGCGTGTCCCCGGCTGTGGATCGCCGCCAGGACCTCGCGGGCGGCGGACTGGTAGGCCGCGACCGTGGCGTCCTGGTCCACCTCGAGCACGTCGAGCTGGTGATGCGGGATACCGCGTCGCTCGTGGGCGGCGAGCTTCGCGGTGCCGATGTCCATCCCGCGGTAGAGCTGCATCGCGTCGGCGTTGATGATCTCGGCGTCCAGCGCCTGCGCGAGATCGAGCGCGAGATCCGACTTGCCGCTGGCTGTCGGGCCGACGACGGCGATGACCGGGGCGCTCACCTCGGCAACCTATCGCGCCGCGCCCGGGACCCCGCCACTTAGACTCGAACGGTGGGACTCTTCGACCGAACCCAGCCCGAGCCCGATGAGGACTCGGCGGGCGGCGGCGAGGGGATCCTCCCCGTGGACAAGGCGCGGCTCGAGGCCTGGCTGCGCCGGTCGAAGCAGCGCTTCTTCGTCGGAGACGACGGGCACCTCGGTGGGATGTGGAACGGGTCCATCTTCACGTTCGCACTCGCGGGGCACCACGAGGTGCTCCAGGTGCGCGGCCAGTGGAACCGGCTGCTCTCCCTCGACCGGCGGCCCGAGGTGATGGCCATGGTCAACGCGCGGCACGCGCGGCTGCTCTGGCCGCAGTGCTTCGTCCTCGTCCAGGACGACGGCACCATGCGCTTCGCGGCGGAGGTGTCCACCCCCGTTCGGCAGGGACTGAGCGAACGACAGCTCGCGCGGGCGATGCGCCTGGGGATCGGGTCGGCGCTCGCTGTCTTCGCCGAGCTGGCGCTGCGGTACCCGGACCCCGCGCTGCAAGCCCCGGAGGCACTCGGGTGAGTGCCCCCTCCGACGAGCCGTACACGGTACCCACCCCGGTCACGTTCGAGCGGCTGCTCGCCCACCTGGAGTCCGGGGACGTCCACGTCCAGCCGTCCGGGCCGGCCGCCGTCCGCGGTCGCTGGGGTGAGAACCTGCTTGAGCTCTCCCTGCGCTCCTCCGCCGTGGTGGTGCTCCAGGTCAAGGGAGCGCGAACGGAGCCGCTGCCGGAGTCCGCGGCACCTGCCCTGGTGACGTTCGCCAACGACTGGCACCGCGAACACATCTGGCCGACGGTGTGCTGGACATCGGCTGGCGACGGCGTCGAGGTGCACACAGTGTTCGCTGCCGACGTCACCGAGGGAGCAAGCGATGCGCAGCTCCGTGACACATTCACCATCGGGATCGCCACGACGAACCAGTGCCTGACAGCCCTGACCGACGCGCTCGCCAGATAGCGAGCCCGACCCCCGCGGACCGCTCGCCGGGGGACGAGCCCGTCGGAGCCGGGCTCAGACCGGGCGCAGGACCGGCATGCCGAGGCCCACGGGGCGGGGTCCGGCAGCCGCGGGTCCGGCAGCCGGCGCCACCGCGCCGCGGCGTGCGGCAGC
>JAENWO010000167.1 GCA_016649925.1 Actinomycetales bacterium | reverse complement strand
GTCGGTCCGGCACTGAACCGACGCCGCGGATGCGCTCCCGTACCTCAGTCGCGGGCGAGCGCTCCCGTACCTCAGTCGCGGGCGAGCGCTCCCGTACCTCAGTCGCGGGCGAGCGCTCCCGTACCTCAGTCGCGGGCGAGCACGGCGGCGATGTGCGGGGCCAAGGCTCGTAACGCCCGCCCGCGGTGCGAGATCGCGTTCTTCTCCGCGGGGGTGAGCTCCGCGCAAGTCCGTGTCTCGCCGTCGGGCCGCAGGATCGGGTCGTAGCCGAAGCCGCCGTCCCCGCGCGGGGCGGTGAGCAGCGTCCCGCGCAGCACCCGCTGCTTGACGTGCTCGACGCCGTCGGGCGTCACGAGCGCGGCCGCACAGACGAACTGCGCACCGCGGTGCTGCTCGCGGACGTCGACGAGCTGGGCGAGGAGCAGCTCGAGATTCGCTCGGTCGTCGCCGTGCCGGCCGGCCCAGCGCGCCGAGAAGATGCCCGGAGCACCGCCCAGGACGTCGACGGCGAGCCCCGAGTCGTCCGCGACGGCCGCCAGGTGAGTGTGCCGGGCGATGGCCCGTGCCTTGAGCAGGGCGTTCTCAGCGAACGTCACGCCGTCCTCCAGGACATCAGGCGCACCGACGTCGCCTGCGCCCACGACCTCTTCGGCCCGCAACCCAGCGACACCGTCGAGGATCGCACGCAGCTCGCCGACCTTGTGGGCGTTGTGGGTCGCGAGCACCAGTCGCGCGGTCATCGGCGTCAGCCCCCCAGCGCAGACCGGCCCAGTGGACCTGGGACGGCGGCGCGTGCCACGTCGACGGCCAGCGCCGCACGTTGCAGGTCGGCCAGCCGGGCCGCGCCGGCGACGGCGAGGTCGAGGAGGGCGTTGAGCTCGTCGCGGTCGAAAGGCGCACCCTCGGCAGTGCCCTGCACCTCCACGAAGGACCCGGAGCCGGTGACCACCACGTTCATGTCCGTCTCGGCGCGCACGTCCTCGGTGTAAGGCAGGTCGAGCATCGGGACGCCGTCGATGATGCCGACGCTGACGGCGGCCACGGAGTCGGTCAGGACCGTCGACTTCGCCGGGACGGCGCCGCTGGCGCGGCCCCAGGCCACGGCATCGGCGAGTGCCACGTAGGCGCCGGTGATCGCGGCGGTGCGGGTGCCGCCGTCGGCCTGGAGCACGTCGCAATCCAGCACGAGTGTGTTCTCGCCGAGGGCTGAGACGTCGATGACCGCGCGGAGCGACCGGCCGATGAGACGGGAGATCTCATGGGTGCGGCCACCGATGCGGCCCTTGACGGACTCTCGGTCTGAGCGGGTGTTCGTGGAGCGCGGCAGCATTGCGTACTCGGCGGTGACCCAGCCCTGACCTGAACCCTTGCGCCAGCGCGGCACGCCCGCGGTGAAAGAGGCCGTGCACAGCACACGTGTGCCGCCGAACTCGACCAGCACCGAGCCCTCCGCGTGGTCGGACCAGCCACGAGTGAAGTGCACGGGGCGGAGCTGGTCGGGGCGGCGGCCGTCGGCTCGTGTCGTCTCATCGGTCATGGTTCACGAGCGTATGGCACCTCGCCCGCGTCGCCGAACGCGTACTTGCACGGCTCATCGCGTCGATGCGCCGTGCAAGTACGCGTTCGACGGGCAAGGGTCAGGGGAGCGGGGAGCAGGGCGGGTTCAGCCGGTGTTCTGCAGGCCGGCGGAGACCCCGCTGACGGAGAGCAGCAACACCCGGCGGCGTTTGGCGTCTGTGGCCCCGTCGGACCCATCCGTGGAACGCAGCGAGCGCAGCGCCCGGAGCTGGATCAGGGAAAGGGCATCGACGTACGGGCTGCGCAGCTGGACCGCCCGGCCCAGCACGCTGTGCCCGGCGAGCAGCCGCTCCTGGCCCGTGATGTCGACCACCCACGTGCGAGTGAGCGCCATCTCGTCCAGCACGAATGCTGCCAGGTCCTCGCGGTCTCCGAGGTCGAGGTAGCGCCGGGCGATCCGCCCGTCCGTCTTCGCCAGGGACATCTCGACGTTGTCGATCATCGTGGCGAACAGCGGCCACCGGCGGTAGGCGTCCCGCAGCAGCTCCAGGTCACCGACCCCGGCCAGCGCCGAGCCCAGTCCGAACCAGCCGGTGAGGTTGATCCGCGCCTGCGTCCACGCGAACACCCACGGGATCGCGCGCAGGTCCTCCAACGACTCCATGCTCAGCCCGCGGCGGGCCGGCCGGGAGCCGAGGGCCAGCCAACCGACCTCCTCCTGCGGGGTGACCTCGGCGAACCACTGGGGGAATCCCTCGGCGTGCACCAGCTCGAAGAACCGGGCGCGCGACACCGTGTCCAGCTTCGCGGCGACGTCCGCGAAGTCGTGGGCAGCGCCGGAGTTGCGAGCCTCGATCGCCGGCGTCGACACCATCAGGGTGGCCGCCGCCACCTGCTCGATGTGACGTGCGGCGATCACCGGGTCGCCGTAGCGGGCGAAGATGACCTCCCCCTGCTCGGTGAGCTTGAAGCGCCCGTCCACCGACCCCGGCGGCTGGGCGAGCACGGCCCGGTTCGCCGGCCCGCCCCCACGGCCTAGTGCCCCGCCGCGCCCGTGGAACAGCGTGAGCGTGACGTCACTGCGCTGCGCCCACTCCGCGATCCGGCTCTGGGCGTCGTACAGGGCAAGTGTCGCCGCGACGGGACCGACGTCCTTGGAGGAGTCGGAGTACCCGAGCATGACCTCCAGGCGACGGCCGGTAGCCTCCAGCCGGGCCCGGACCTCCGGCAGGGCCAGCATGTTCTCGAGGACGTCGGTGCTGGCCTGCAGGTCCGCGAACGTCTCGAACAGGGGGATGACGTCGAGCACCGGTGCGTCCTGCGCCGAGCCGAGCGCATGCTCGGCAAGGCGGTACACCGCCGCGATGTCCTCGGCCCTGGTGGTGAAGGAGACGATGTAGCGTCGGGCCGCCAGCTCACCGTGGCGTCGCTGGATGCCGGCGATGGCACGGAAGACCTCCAACACCTCCTCGGACGTCTCGCCGAGCGGGCCCCCACCGTCGATCTCGGCGAGCGTCTGGACGTGGACCTTGGAGTGCTGGCGCACCTCGAGCTCGGCCAGGTGGAAGCCGAACGTCTCCACCTGCCAGATGAGGTGCTGCACGTCGCCGTACGCCTTGCGGTCATCGCCGGCGGCGGCCAGCGACTCCTGCACCACGCGCAGGTCGGCGAGCAGCTCGTCCGCCGAGGCGTACGCGAGGTCGGCGTCGCGACGGCGGGTGGCCCCGATCCGCTCGGCAACGGTGAGCATGACGCGGCGGTGCGGCTCGTCCGGGGACCGCTTCGCGATGTCCGCGGTGACCTCGGTGGCGAGTCGGCACTGCCGGCTCCACAGCACGTCCAGCGCGGGCGAGGCGGGGGTGGTGAGCGCGTCCAGCGTCAGCGAGCGGCCGATCCGGAGGGCGACCCGCTCCAGACCGATGAGCACGTGCTCCGAGGCGATGGCGGCGGCGGCGCGGGTGATCGAGGCGGTGACGTTCGGGTTGCCGTCCCGGTCCGCACCGATCCAGCTGCCCAGGCGCACGAACGCCGGGGCCCGCGGCGGGCGGTGCGCCTCCGGGTCGCCCCCCACCAGGTCGTCGAGCTTGCGGTACACCTGCGGCAGCACCGTGAACAGCGTCTCGTCGAAGATCCCCATCGCGGTGCGGACCTCGTCCAGCGGTGTGGGCTTTTCGGTGCGCAGAGGGGACGTGCGCCAGAGGGTGTCGATCTCGGAGAGGAGCCGACGGCGGTTGTCCTCCAGGACGCTGCGGCCGGCCCGTGGGTCGTCCCGCTCGGCGATGAGCTCGCTGATCCGTCGGATGCAGGCGGCCACCGCCCGACGGCGAGCCTCGGTGGGGTGCGCGGTGAGCACGGGGCGGAACTCGAGCCCCGCGACGCGTCGGCTCGCCTCCTCCTCGCCGACCTGCTCCCTGAGGAAAGCGAGCGCCGTGGCGAGGGAGTCCTCGGGTGGGCGGGAGGCGCCGTCGTCCGCGGCCTCGCGCGCACGCAGGACGCGCACCCGGTGGAACTCCTCAGCCAGGTTGACCAGGTGGAAGTAGCAGGTGAACGCCCGGGCCACCTCCTCGGCGCGGTCCAGGGTGAAGGTCTCGACGAGTGCCTCGGCGTCCTCGAACGCCTGCGTGCCCGGCTCGCTGTAGGCGGCGATGGTGAGCTCGCGCAGGCGCTCGACGTCATCGAGCAGCTCGGGCCCACCGCTCTCGGTGAGCACGATCCCGAGCAGCTCCCCCAGCAGGCGCACGTCACGGCGCAGCTCGACGGGCATCTCAAGACGGGCGCCCGTCCGAGACCCGGAGGCGATGCCGTTCGCGGGCGTGTTCGTCGAGGGTTCCCGCACGTCATTCATGTGCGAAGGATAACGAGAACTTCCCGACGGCGGCCGAGCGGTCTCAGCTCGCGCGGCCCACGGACGTCACAGCTCCCAGCAGGCTCCGGGCTCGGCCACGTCGATCGGACCGGAGTACGCGGTGAGCGCCTCCGCACGGACCGTGCCGGGCGACGTCCACGGCGGGATGTGCGTGAGCACGAGCCGCTTCGCGCGTGCCCCGTCGGCGAGCTCGCCGGCACGGCGGCCGGTGAGATGGATCCCCCGGATACCGTCCCGGCCCTCCTCGAACGCGGCCTCGCTGAGCAGCAGGTCAGCTCCGGCGGCCGCACGCTCGACGCCCACGCACGTGTCGGTGTCACCGGTGTAGGTGATCACGCGGGTGGCGGAGCCGCGCTCGCTCGGGCCGGTGATCCGCATGGCGTAGGCCGGCGTGGGGTGGACCACCTCGAAGGGCTCGATGCTCAGCGGACCGATCCGCACGGTCTCGCCGGGGACCCACGGCTGCACGAGGAACTGCCCGTCCAGCTCGTCGGAGTCGCCGCACACCTCCTGCAGCCGGCGCGCCGTGCCGCCCGGCCCGTGGACGGCGATGGCGGGGTGTGGCCCGCCGGGTCCGTACTTCAGGTACACGTGCAGCGCTGCGAGGTCGACCATGTGGTCGGCGTGCAGGTGGGAGACGAGGACCGCATCGAGTGCGTGCGGGTCGACGTAGCGCATGGTCTGGCCGAACGCCCCGGAGCCCAGATCGAGCAGCACGCTCCAGGTGCGGGCCGCCTCGTCCGCCTGGAGCAGGTAGCACGAGGCGGCCGAGGACGGGCCGGAGACGGAGCCGGAGGACCCGACGACGGTGAGCCTCATGCGCCCTCACCGACCACGACGCGCGGGATCTCCCCGGTGATCTCGGTGGCGCTGTGGGCGCCGACCTCCGGGGGAAGGAAACGGCGGGCCAGGGCGGTGAACGCCGCGGGGTCCCCGGTGGCGAGGAAGCGGTGAGCCGGCCGGGCGGGGGAGTCCCTGGAGAGGTCGTGGGCGACGAGTGTGCGGTAGACGTCCTTCGCGGTCTCCTCCGCGCTCGAGACCAGGGTGATGCCGTCCCCGACGACGTACTGGATCACGCCGGTCAGCAGCGGGTAGTGCGTGCAGCCGAGGACGAGGGTGTCGACGTCGGCTTCGACGATCGGGGCGAGGTAGTCGTGGGCCACGTCGAGCAGCTCCGGACCCGAGGTGACACCACGCTCGACGAACTCCACGAACCGCGGCGCCGCCGCGGTGGTCAGCTGCAGGTGCAGGGCCGCCGCGAACGCGTCCTCGTAGGCGCGTGAGTCGATCGTGGCGCGGGTGCCGATAACGCCGACCCGGCCCGACCGGGTCGCGGTGACGGCGCGCCGCACGGCCGGCTGGATCACCTCCACCACCGGGACGCCCTTGCCCAGCGTGTACCGCTCACGGGCGTCGCGCAGCACGGCGGCGGAGGCCGAGTTGCACGCGATGACGAGCATCTTCACGCCGGAGTCGACGAGGTCGTCCATGACGGCGAGGGCGTTCGCGCGGACCCGCGCCAGCGGCAGGGGCCCATAGGGGGCGTTGGCGGTGTCGCCGATGTAAAGAACGGACTCGTTCGGCAGCTGGTCGATCACCGCGCGAGCCACGGTGAGACCTCCGACGCCGGAGTC
>JAENWO010000141.1 GCA_016649925.1 Actinomycetales bacterium | reverse complement strand
GCGGGAGCCGGGTCCTGCTCCGCCGCCTGCGCATGTGGCGCCGCGTCGTCGCCGGAGGCGCCCTCTCCCGAGCCGATCATCGCGAGGTCGGTGCCGACCTCGACGGTCTCGTCCTCATCGACGAGGATCTTCTCGAGCACGCCCGCCACCGGGGAGGGGATCTCGGTGTCCACCTTGTCGGTGGAGACCTCGAGCAACGGTTCGTCGACCTCGACCGTGTCACCCACGGCCTTTAGCCAGCGGGTCACGGTGCCTTCGGTGACGCTCTCGCCGAGGGCGGGCATCTGCACAGATTGGGACATGGCCTCCGAGTCTCCTTCTTCCGTCAGTTGTGAGAGTGCAACGGCTTACCGGCCAGGGCCAGCGCGGCTTCGCCCAGCGATTCGCTCTGTGTGGGATGGGCGTGGATCAGAGAGGCGACGTCTTCGGGGTACGCCTCCCAGTTCACGATGAGCTGTCCCTCGCCGATCTGCTCGCCCATCCGGGCGCCGAGCATGTGCACGCCGACGATGGGTCCGTCCTTGACCCGGACGAGCTTGACGAAGCCGGTGGTCTTGAGGATCTGGCTCTTGCCGTTGCCGCCGAGGTTGTACTCGACCACCTCGACGCCGTCGTCCCCGTAGGTCTCGCGCGCCTCGGCCTCGGTGATGCCGACGGAGGCCACTTCGGGCTCGCAGTACGTGACCCGCGGGATGCCGCTCTCGACGATCGGCGCTGGGTTGAGCCCGGCGATCTCCTCCGCGACGAAGATGCCCTGACCGAATCCGCGGTGGGCGAGCTGCAGGCCCGGGACGATGTCGCCGACGGCGTAGATGTTCTCGACGCCGGTGTGCAGCCGCTCGTCGGTGAGGACGAAACCACGGTCCAGGGTGAGGCCCTGCTCCTCGTACCCGAGGTCCGCCGTCGTCGGCCCACGACCGACGGCGACGAGGAGGACCTCCGCCTCGAACGTCTTGCCGTCCTCGAGGGAGACCACCACGCCGGAGTCGCTGCGCTCGACGCCGGCGAACCGCACGCCGACGGAGAAGTTGATGCCGCGCTTGCGGAACGCGCGCTCGAGGGCCTTGCTCAGCGCCTCGTCCTCGTTCGGGACGAGATGGGGGAGTGCCTCGATGACCGTCACCTCGGCACCGAAGGATCGCCACACGCTCGCGAACTCGACGCCGATGACCCCACCGCCGAGGACGATCACCTTGCTCGGGATCCAGTCGAGGGTGAGCGCCTGGTCCGACGTCATCACCCGTCCACCGATGTCCAGGCCGGGCAGGCTACGCGCGTAGGAGCCGGTGGCGAGCACGATGTGGCGGCCGGTGACGCGCTGCCCGTTCACCTCGACGGCGTCGGGTCCGACGAGCCGACCGTGGCCGGTGATGAGGTCCACCTTGCGGGCGGCGACCAGACCCTGGAGGCCCTTGTGCAGGCGGGCCACGACGCCGTCCTTGTAGGAGTTCACCGCGTTGATGTCGATGCCCTCGAACGTCGCCCGGACACCGAACTGCTCGCTCTCGCGGGTGGTGTCCGCGACCTCCGCGCTGTGCAGCAGTGCCTTGGTCGGGATGCAGCCGCGGTGCAGGCAGGTGCCGCCGAGCTTGTCCGCCTCGATCAGCGCGACGGAGAGTCCGAGCTCAGCGCCCCGCAGAGCCGCGGCGTACCCGCCGCTGCCGGCGCCCAGGATGACCACGTCGTACTGCGCCTGCTGCGGTGGGGTCACGAAGCTCTCCTCGACGTGGTGTGACGGGGCCTCATCGGCTCCCCGTCGGTCCATCTTGGCACTGTCTGTCATCGCGCCCCAACCGATCGTCGGCGCGCGGTGGGTGGCGTTGCTCACGGCTCAGCCGCGGGTGGCCGCCTCGAGCAGCGTGAGCAGGGTGCGGACGCCGACGCCGGTGCCCCCCTTGGGCACGTAGTGGCGAGGGTCGCCCCCGTTGAACGCCGGCCCGGCGATGTCGAGGTGCGCCCACGGTGTGTCACCCACGAACTCCTGGAGGAACAGGCCGGCCACGAGCATGCCGCCGTAGCGCTCACCCATGTTGGCGATGTCCGCCATCGGCGTGTTCATCGAGGCACGCAGCTCCTCCGGGAGCGGCATCGGCCAGAACTGCTCCCCGGCCAGCCCGGCAGCAGCAAGGACGTCCTCCCGGACGGCGTCGGAGCCCATCACGGCGCTGACCTGGTTGCCCAGGGCGACCATCTGCGCGCCGGTGAGGGTGGCGATGTCGATGATCACGTCCGGCTTCTCCTCGCCCGCGGCGACGAGCGCGTCGGCGAGCACGAGCCGGCCCTCGGCGTCGGTGTTCAGCACCTCGACCGTCTTGCCGCCACGGATCGTGATGACGTCCGAGGGACGCTGGGCACTGCCGGAGGGCATGTTCTCGGCGAGCGCGAGCCAGCCGGTGATCTTGATCGGCAGCTCCAGGGCGGCCGCCGCGAGCACGGTGTGGAGGACAGCGGCAGCACCGGCCATGTCGCTCTTCATCGTCTCCATGCTCTTCGCGGGCTTGATCGACAGGCCACCGGAGTCGAACGTGATGCCCTTGCCGACGAGCGCGTAGTGCTTCTTCGCCCGGAGCGGGGAGTAGACGAGCTTGACGAGGCGCGGGGGCCGGACCGAGCCCTGGCCGACACCGATCAGGCCACCGTAGCCACCGGCGCGCAGCGCCGCGTCGTCCAGGACGGTGACCTTGACCTTCGTGCCCTTGGTCTCGGTCCTGGCGATGACCGCGAACGACTCCGGGAAGAGCTCGTTGGGGGAGGCGTTGACCAGGTCACGGGTGCCGTGCACCGCGGCCGCCAGGACCCGGGCCCGCTCGACGGCGGTCTTCGCGGCGCGTGAGCGGGCGGTCGAGCTGACCAGCTCAAGGACGGCCACCGCGGCACCGGCGTCGTTGGCGGAACGGCGATGGTCGCCGGGGGAGTAGGCGCCCAGCAGGGCGCCCTCGGCGATCGCGCCGACGTGCTCCGCGTCGTCGGCCGGCAGGGCGAGGGTGACGTGGCCGGTCCCGGCCAGTGCGCGGACGGCCGCACCGGCGGCGCGACGCAGCGCCTCAAGGCCGACGCCCTCATCCGCGCCGAGGGCACCGAGCCCGGTCAGCACGAGGAGGGAGGCTTCGACGTCGTCGCCGGCCGGGATACGGTGCACCTCACCGGCCTTGCCCGTGACGCCGAGCACCTCGATCGCCCGCTGGACTCCCGTCCGGGTGGCGGCCGGCAGCTGGTCGGCGGCGAGGAGGCGAGGCGTTCCGGAGTCGTCGACCACTGCGACGACGATGGCGTCGGTGGGGAGGCGGGCAGGGGCCTTCGAGGTCAGCAGCAGTTCAGTCACACCCAGCATCGTACGAGGTCCGTGCAGCCGGGGCGTTCCGTGCAGCCGCCGAGCCGGTACGTGCGTGAGTGCTTCAACGCACTACCCTGCACGATGTGCAGCTCATCTCCTGGATCCTCGTCGCCGGGTGCGTGGCGCTCGTGGTGTGGGCGGGACTCTTCGCCGCGCGCGACCGTCCCGTCATCCTCAAGCAGCTCATCGCGGGCGGGGCGATCGAGTCGGGGATCGTCGTGCAGATGGTGCTCGCGGGGATCCTGCTCGCCGGCGGACACCCGGTCACCGAGCTCGTCACGTTCTGGGCATACCTCATCACCGCCCTGTTCCTACTCCCCGTGGCCGCTGTGTGGGCGATGGCGGAGCGCACGCGCTGGAGCTCCGTGGTGCTCATCGTCGCCGCGCTCGCGCTCGCCGTCATGCAGGTGCGGATGATGCAGCTGTGGACGACATGATGACTCTGCCTCAGACCGTGGACACCCGCCGCCCCGCCTACGGGGCCGGCCGGGTGCTGATCGCGGGGTACGCCGTCTTCGCGCTCGCCGCCACGGCCCGGGCGTCCGTCCAGCTGGTGCGCGACGCCGGCGAGGCACCCCTGGCGTACGGCCTGTCCGCCTTCTCCGCCGTCGTGTACGTCATCGCCACCATCGCCCTGGCGCACAACGGACGGCGCCTGCGCGTGGTGGCCTGGGTCACCCTCGCCATCGAGCTCGTCGGTGTGCTCACGATCGGCACCCTGAGCCTGTGGCACCCGGAGCTGTTCCCGCACGATTCGGTGTGGTCCGGTTTCGGCCGTGGGTACGGGTTCGTGCCACTCGTGCTGCCCTTCCTCGGGATCTTTTGGCTGTGGCGCTCCAGCCCGGCCCGGATCGCGTCGGCCTGAGCCTCGGGAGGGCCCCGCCGCTAGAGTGAGGCTCGTGCCGAGCCCGTACCGACTCCTGTTCACCCGCGTCCTGAGCCGGATCGACCCGGAGCGGGCCCACCACCTGGCCGCAGCGCTGATCCGCACGGCGGGGCGCGTCCCCGGCGTGCGGCACGTGCTGCGGGCGACGCTCGGCAGGACCCGCGGCAACGGGGTCGAGCTCTTCGGCCGACGCGCTCCGGGCGTGCTCGGCATCGCCGCCGGTTTCGACAAGGACGCCACGATGGCCGCCGGACTGGCCGCACTCGGCTTCGGCTTCATCGAGGTGGGGACCGTCACGGCGCACGCCCAGCCGGGCAACGAGCGCCCGCGCCTGAAACGGCTGGTGGACCGGCGCGCACTGGTCAACCGGATGGGCTTCAACAATGCGGGGGCAGCCGCGGCCGCTGACCGGTTGAGGGCCCTGCGCGGAACGCCGCACGGACGCCGGATGGTGCTCGGGGCCAACATCGGCAGGTCGAAGATCACATCCGCGGCGGACGCCGTCGCCGACTACGTCACGAGCGCCCGGGCGGTGGCCCCGTACGTGGACTACCTCGTCGTCAACGTCTCGTCCCCGAACACGCCGGGGCTGCGGGACCTGCAGAGCACCGAGGCCCTGCGACCGATCCTGCTCGCCGTCGTGGACGCCGCGGGGAGCGCGGCCGGTCACCCGGTCCCGGTGCTGGTCAAGATCGCCCCCGACCTGGCCGACGAGCACATCGACGCCGTCGCCGACCTCGCACGCGGGCTCGCCCTGGCCGGCGTCGTCGCGGTGAACACCACGATCCAGCACCACCAGGGCCCGGGCGGACTGTCCGGACCACCGCTCAGGGAGCGCGGCATCGCGGTGGTCGCGCGGCTGCGCGAGCGACTGGACCCCGCGCAGCTGATCATCGGCGTCGGCGGTATCAGCACGCCCGCCGACGCCCGGCGCTACCTGGACGCCGGCGCCACCGCTCTCCAGGCGTACACCGCGCTCATCTACGAGGGTCCGGCATGGCCCGGCCGGATGAACCGGGCACTCGCCGGCTGACGCCCGGCGCGCTCAGACCAGCCGCTTCTTGGGGGACGTGTCGTAGGTGTGTGCGGGATCGCGCACGACGGCGTCCCCGAGGATCTCGTCGATCCTCGCCAGGACGTCCGCCTCGAGCGTCACGCCGGAGGCCTTGACGTTGTCGGCGACCTGCTCGGGGCGGGAGGCTCCGATCAGCGCGGCCGCGACATTGTCGTTCTGCAGGACCCAGGCGATGGCGAGCTGCGCCATCGACAGGCCGTGGTCCTCGGCGACGGGCCGCAGGTGCTGCACCCGTTCGAGGAGGTCCTCGCGGCTGAGGAAGTCCTTGATCATGTTTGCCCCACCCTTGGTGTCGGTGCCGCGTGACCCCTCCGGCGGTGCATGACCCGGCTTGTACTTGCCGGTGAGGATGCCTTGGGCCACCGGCGACCAGACGATCTGGGAGATGCCGAGCTCGCGGGAGGCGGGGACCACCTTCTCCTCGATGACCCGCCAGAGCATCGAGTACTGCGGCTGGGAGGAGATCAGCTGAAAACCGAGCTCGGTGGCGAGGACGTGCCCGTCACGGAGCTGTTCTGCGGTCCACTCGCTTACGCCGATGTAGAGCGACTTGCCCTGGCGGACGACGTCGGCGAACGCCTGCATCGTCTCCTCGAGCGGTGTCTCGTAGTCGTAGCGGTGCGCCTGGTAGAGGTCGAGGTAGTCGGTCCCCAGGCGGCGCAGCGAGCCGTCCACGGACTCCATGATGTGCTTGCGGGAGAGGCCGGTGTCGTTCGCGCCCTTCGCCCCGGTCGGGAAATAGACCTTCGTGAAGATCTCCAGCGATTCACGACGCTGTCCGGACAGGGCGGCCCCGAGGACCTCCTCGGCGCGTCCGTTTGCGTAGGCGTCGGACGTGTCGAACGTCGTGATGCCGGCGTCGAGCGCCGCGTGCACGCAGGCCGTGGCGGTCTCGTCCTCCACCTGTGAACCGTGCGTCAGCCAGTTCCCGTAGGTGATCTCGGTGATCTTCAGGCCGGAGTTTCCCAAGAAGCGATAGTCCATGCGCTCGATCCTAGCTGGGCGGGCCCCGGCGCCGGCCGACCAGGGCGGTGCAGCTCGTACCCGGCCACCGACCACGGCGCCGGCCGACCAAGGCGGTGCAGCTCGTACCCGGCCACCGACCACGGCGCCGTCGGGTTCACGATCGGCCCGAGCGCGACGTCGTCGGACGTCACCGGGCCGGACCCGAAGAACACCGAACCGCTCGTCGCCACGTTCGCCTTCGACAGCGCGATCGTCGGTCCGGGGGCAGGACGTCGTCGTCGGCGCTGAGGGCCGGGGGCGGCTCGTCCTGGACTCTGGTGCGGGCACGTGACGTACCGCGCGTCCTGGTGCGGGCACGTGACGTACCGCGCG
>JAENWO010000383.1 GCA_016649925.1 Actinomycetales bacterium | reverse complement strand
CGTGCCCTTGGAGCACATCCTCGGCTGGGCGGAGTTCTGCGGCCTGCGGATAGCCGTTGACCCCGGAGTCTTCGTGCCCCGCCGCCGCACCGAGCTCCTCGTCCGCCAGGCCGTCGCACTGACCCGGCCAGAAACTGTCGTCGTCGACCTGTGCTGCGGCTCGGGCGCAGTGGGCGCCGCGCTTGTCTTTGCCGTTCCCCTGGTCGAGTTGTACGCGGCCGACATCGATCCCGCCGCGGTTCGGTGTGCCCGCCGCAACCTCGCCGCCGGTGGCGGTCGGGTGTTCGAAGGTGACCTCTTCGAGCCGCTTCCCGCTACGCTGCGCGGCCGCGTCGACCTCCTGGTCGTCAACGCACCCTACGTGCCCACCGAGGCGATAGAGATGATGCCCCCGGAGGCCCGCATCTACGAAGCGCGGGTGGCACTTGACGGTGGCGGGGACGGGCTTGACGTTCAGCGGCGAGTGGCCGCCGATTCGCCATCCTGGCTGGCGCCAGGGGGTCACCTGCTGGTCGAGACGAGCGAGCGTCAGGCGCCGCACACCGCCGACATTTTCGCCCGCAACGGGCTGATCCCGCGGGTGGCCAGTTCCGACGAGCTGGATGCCATCGTCGTCATCGGAACCAAGCCCGCACTCCAGAGCTGACGGGGCCAACCCGCGGTGAGGTCGGCACGACGATGCTCTCGAAGAATACGAACGAAAGGGGAGCGCCGGTCGCGAGCTTCGCAATCTGAGGTGAAAGAACTGAGATCCGGCCATGGGATCGATCCCGCAATGTGGGCCAGGTGCGAACACCGCTTCCCACCAAAATCGTTGTGCCGCTGAGGATCCCCCCGTGCCGCCGGTCCGTTGCCGCTACGGCACCACAGGGACCGCCATTTCCCAACGATCAAAGAGCCGCCATTCTTATCTGAAAGTCACACGCCTCAGGCGAGGAACTCCTCGATCTCGGCGACGAACTTCTTCTTCGGGCGGGAGCCCACGATCGACTTCGCCAGCTCACCGTTCTGGTAGACGTTGATCGTCGGGATGGAGACCACTCCGTAGGCGCGGGCGGTGTCGGGGTTCGCGTCGACGTCGAGCTTGACGACCTTGATCTTGTCGCGGTGCTCGTTCGCGACCTCCTCCAGGATGGGCGCGAACTGCAGGCACGGACCGCACCAGCTGGCCCAGAAGTCGACGATGACGGGGCCCTCGGCCCGGAGGACGTCCTCGGCGAAGGTCTCGTCGGTGGTGTGGGTCAGGTTGTTCATGTTTCCTCGGTTCGCAGTAGTGGAAGCTGGGTCAGCCGACGAGCGCGTCGGCGGGAGTCTGGGCCGCATCGGGGTCGGGTAGACCGGCGTGGTGACGTGCGGCGAGGTACCGTTCGGCGTCCAGCGCCGCGGCGCAGCCGGTGCCGGCCGCGGTGATGGCCTGGCGGTAGTGGAAGTCCACGACGTCGCCGCACGCGAAGACGCCGTCGAGGTTGGTCCGGGTGGTGGGGTGCTCCACCTCGACGTAGCCCTCGGAGTTCAGGGTGATCTGACCGTCGAGGAGCTCGGTTCGGGGCAGGTGCCCGATCGCGACGAAGATCCCGGTGGCGTCGACCTCGCGGGTCTCGCCGGTGAGCGTGCTCGTGAGCGTGGCGCCGGTGACCTTGTCCGCACCATGGATCGCGGTGACTGCACTGTTCCAGGCGAAGAAGATCTTCGGCTCCTTCAGGGCACGCTCGGCCATGATCTTCGACGCACGCAACTCGTCACGGCGGTGCACGATCGTGACGGACTTGCCGAAGCGGGTGAGGAAGAGTGCTTCCTCGACGGCGGAGTCGCCGCCGCCCACGACCAGGATGTCCTGGTCCTTGAAGAAGAAGCCGTCGCAGGTGGCGCACCAGCTGATTCCGCGGCCGGAGAGCTTCTTCTCCTCGGGCAGGCCGAGCTCCTTGTAGGCCGAGCCGTTGGCCAGGATGACACTGCGCGCCGAGAACGTCTCGTCCTCACCCGTCTGGACGGTCTTGATCTCACCCTCGAGCGAGACGGAGGTGACGTCCTCGTACCGGACATCGGCGCCGAAACGCTCGGCCTGCTCCTGCATCTGCATCATCAGCTGCGGTCCGAGGATGCCCTCGGGGAAGCCCGGGAAGTTCTCGACGTCGGTCGTGTTCATCAGTGCGCCGCCCGCAGTGACCGACCCGGCGAACAGGATCGGGGCCAGCCCAGCCCGGGCGGCGTAGACCGCGGCCGTGTAGCCGGCCGGTCCGGAGCCGATGATGATGACGTCGTGAACGGTGGTGTCAGCGACGGACATGCGCTTCCTTCGATCGATGGGGGGTCTACCGTCTGCAGAACCAACCGGTCGACGATCTTGTTCCCCCGCGAGGCATCTCAGCCGACGGTGAGCTCGGCGAGCTCGATGCGGTTCCGGCCGTCCGAGTCCGCCACCGGGAGCTGCGGGAACCACAGCACCAGCGTCTGTGTCTGCGTGGGTGCGGACAGGGTGTACGTGACGCTGTGGCCCATCGGTCCCTCGGCGAGCACGTCACCCTGGTCCGGGGTGCTGGGGTCGGTGGACCGGATCTGGACCAGGCCACCGGAGCCGAGCACGTCGATCGTCACCGTGGTCACGGTGGCCGGCTCCGCGAGGACGACGGCGAAGCCCAGGCCGGGCTTCATGCCGTAGGTCGGGTTGTTGTAGCGCAGGGAGTTCCACGTGGTCGACGGGTCGCCGTCGATGGCGCGCGGGGCCAGGTCGGGGTTCTCGCCACCGCCGGTGCTCGGGTCGAGGGACTGCACCGAGGCGATCTGGGGCACGACGGCGGGGGCGGCGGGCTGCTCCGTCTCGGCCGGCGGCGCCGTGGTCTCCGTGGGCGGGGCCTCGGACGCCGGGTCCGGCGCGGTCGTGGTGTCCTGGGGCGTGAAGGACGAGCCGGCCTCCCGCAGCGAGTTGACGGCCAGGACCAGGGCGAAGATGACGAGCGCAGCCATCAGGGCGATGACGAAAGGGGTCGGGTTGAAGCGCTCACGCACCTCGGGGGTCTCGTCGTGCTCGACGTTCGGCTCACGGCCCGCGCCCCCAGACGCTGCGGCCCGCTGGGCGTCGGTCGAGGCGTACTCGTGCTCGGCGGGACGCAAGCGGTCCGCCATGTCCCGCGCCGACGTGGCCGCCTTCCCGTAAAGCACTCGCGCACCCTTGGCTGCACGCTGTGACGCTCCGACGACGACGCCGGCCGTCGTGCCGAGCGCTGCTCCGACCGATCCCGCGACGACCGCGGCGGTGCCCTCGTCCGCCGTCGAGCCGGTTGCGGCGACGCCGGCTGCTGCATCCCCCGCGCCGACGGCCGCACGATCGGCCGCGATCGGGGTGGTGGCGCCGGCGGTCCCGG
>JAENWO010000160.1 GCA_016649925.1 Actinomycetales bacterium | reverse complement strand
CCGTTGCAGATGAGTGATCTTTGATGATCATGCTCATGCTGCACCCCTTGCGGGGTTCCTCGCGGCGGTTCCCTGGGTAGGGCTGCGCCGTTCGGTTCTGACCTCGCTGGACGCGGCCTTCCCTTGCGGGGTGGTCTTACGTGTCCTCCCCAGCTTCGCCTTGCGGCTGGGCTGAGCCGACGTCCCCGCCACCGCTGGCGGGAGTGCTGACGTTCGGGGTCGCGGCTCCAACTGAACCGCGCTGGCTTGGTCTGGCCAGTCACAGAGGTTGCCTCCCGCGTTGTGGTCGCGGTCGACGACTTCACCGGTCGACGGGCACGTCAGGTGCTTGTCGATGCGGCCTTTACCGACCAGGCGGCAGTAGGTGCCGTCGGGCAGGGCGTGGCCCCGGTGGAGTTGGCTGGAGGGGAACCAGCGGTCGGCGACGGTGACGACGGCACCCGTGCGGTTGGCTTTGTAGGCCAACTGCGGGCGGATGGCACCGAGTCCGGCGTCGGAGACGGACCGACGGAACGCCCGCCTGCCCATCCCTTTCTTCATGCTGGCGAGATCGAGGTCTTCGACCACGATCTCGCCGTAGGTTGCCGTGAGCCAACTGGTGAGTTGGTGCACGGATTCCTGGCGCACGTTCACGGCTCGACGACTGGATCTGGTCAGCTTGGTTTTCGCTGCCAGGTAGCCGCGCGATCCGGGGATGCGCCGGGAAAGTTCTCGGTTGGCCCGGCGGATGCCGCCCAGCACGGCGTGCAGGGCGGCCGGGGCCGTGTACTCGGTGACGGTCTCTTCGCTGGTGACCAGGTCGCGGACGACGACGGTGGCCAGGGTGCGGCGATGGACGACGGTCCCATCGCCGAGGGCGTTCTTGTGCATACGGATGCCGACGTCGACACCGGCCCGAGTGGTTGGCTGCGCGGGCGTGGACGCGGTCTCGGGGGTGCGCAGGGCGTAGTTGACGGAGACGAACAACCGGCCCCACTGCTCGGACATGGTCATGTTCAGGATGCGGGCACGTCCACTAGCTGTGTGCCGCTGCACCCGACGGGTGTTCTCCTTCGAGCGCAGGGTACCGAGAACCGGCAGGGTGATGCCGCGCCGGTCGGGTTCCAGGCGCATGGTGCCGGTGGTGAACCGGACCCGTCCGCTGTCACGGCTTCGCGACCTGAAGCGCGGGAACCCGACCGTGCGGCCCTTGCGCAGGCCCTTCTTCGAGGCCGACCAGTTGCCCAGTGCCGTCACCAGGTCATCCAGCCCGGAGGAGTACGTCTCCTTCGAGTTGGCCTCCCACCACGGCGCGATAGCACCCTTCTCGACGTTCCACGCCTTGCGCAACGCCGCCAGGTTCCACGCCACCGACTCATGCGCAGGGTCGTGCTTCCGCGCGTCGATGTCAGCCTTTACTCGTGCCAGGCCCCAGTTGTAGGCGAACCGTCGGCCACCGAAGTGGGAGTTCACGAGCGAACATCGGGTCCGGTCTGTCGGACACTCGACTTCGAACTTGGCCGCCGTCACCATCCACCCCGACGGCAGCGGCTCACCCACCACACCAGAGTCCAGGTAATCGACGGCAATCCCGTCGAACAACTCGAACAACACCGACACCGACTCCACCGCAGCGCGCTGCGTCTCGAAACCGCCACCGGCATCAACCAGTCGACCAGGCTTGGTGTCCTCACCGGAACAGGCACCGTTCTTGTCGGGCTTGCCCGGTAGCTGCGCCCAACCGGTCAACCCGGCCACCCGAGCCGCCTGAGTGGTGGTGTGCATCCTGACCAGCATCGGTTCAGCCCACCGAACCGGTGTTGCTGTCGCTGTCGGAAGGCTCGGGACCGGTAGCGGCATCGATCACCCGTTGGGCGCGGTTGGCTGCTGCACGCTTGCCATACAGGCGGGCGCAGAACGAGGTGAGGATCTCGGTCATGTCCCGCACCAGGTCGTCGTCCAACTCGGCCGGGTCCACCACGATCAACTCACGCCCGGTCGCGGCCAGCGCCGCCTCCACGTACTCGACAGCGAATCTGGCGAACCGGTCTCGATGCTCCACCACAATCCGTGTCACCGACGGGTCACGCAGCAGTGACAGGAACTTGCGGCGGTGCCCGTTCAACGCCGACCCGACCTCGGTCACCACCCGATCCACCGGGATGTCTTGACCGGTCGCCCACGCGGTCACCCGCGCCACCTGGCGATCCAGGTCCGGCTTCTGATCCGCCGCCGACACTCGCGCGTACACGACTGTCGTTCCACGAGGTGCTGATGCGGCATCGGGAACGTCGACAAGGATCAGCCCACCAACCTTGCGGGCCGGGACCGGCAACTTCCCGTCCCGGAACCAGCGGTAAGCGGTCACCCGGGCAATGCCCTGCGACTCAGCCCACTCAGCAAGATTCATGCGACTAGCATAGCATGCTATCGACCGCTACGGACCGCTAACTGCGCAGCAGTTAGCAACCCTGCTCAACCTGCCCGCCTACCGCGTCGCACTGGAGAACCTGAGCGTCGAGCCTGCGGCCTGGGGCGACTACGCTCCCGCGGTGGTGGAACTGAACGACTGGGCGCTCATGCAGAATATCGTCGAGTGCGAGGATGCGCCGGGGGAGATCGCGTACGCGAAGTTCATGCCCGATACGGGCGTGAGCATGCGAGCGTTCGGGTGGTGCAGATCCCCGATTATCGGGTGCTCACGCTGGCGCGGTGCGAGGACGGCTGGTGGCGGGTGTGGGGCTTGACCTCGAACTGGTTCCCGCCGGCTTCGAAGGTTCGCGGCGAGGCGTAACCACGATCAACCCCCGCAGGCACTGATCGTCACGGCCATCCCTGCCCTCGGCGGCTACTACCCACCCCTACCGGGGCGGGCTCACGGCGAAGTGACCCACGGATCAGTCAGAAGAGCCATTTTAGGCGCGTGGGGTGACAAGCGTCGGGTGACAGGCAGGTCCGCGACTCTCCGCTCAGGACAGCAGCGCCCGCGGCCCGATGGTGCGGGCGCCGACGGCGGTCACCCTCTCGCGCAGCTCGCGGTCGGCGGTGACCACCGTGACGGCGCTGGTCGCTCGTGGCGCTAGGACCTCCCCGCGTGCCTCGCGGCCGTTGTCTCGTAGCGCGTGGACAGCCTCGACGACGGCGTCGTCCCCTGACCCCGGTGCCTCCACCACCTGCACACGTTCCGTCGACGAAACCCCCCGGCCCTGTCCCTCCGTGACGAGCACGAGATCCGGCCACCAGCGACCCCCCGGCAACCGGAGGAGGGCGGCCTCGAAGCCGACGCGGGCCAGGACGTCCAGCTCGTCGCGCAGCCGCTCGTTCGCCCCGGCCCGGTCCCGCCACCAGCCGTTCGGGCGGGAGCCGACCACGTTCGCCGCATCGATGACGACGACGGGCCGGAGATCGAGCATCCAGCGCAGCGTGGGCCACGCGTCGGCGAAGGCGGGCAGCAAGGGGAGGGAGGGGACGCCGTCGACCGCGACCCAGGCGACGTCCAGGCTCTCGGCGTCGGTGGGGCTCGGCGTGAAGTCGGACAGCATCCGGGCGAGGACCGTGGTGTAGGACCAGTCGGGGTGGGTGAGCGTCCAGGTGGCATGCGGCCGGACGTTCGCCGCATCGATGCCGGCCTCCTCGACCGCCTCCCGGACGGCGCCGACCACCGCCGACTCCTCGGGCAGGAGTGCTCCGCCGGGAAGTCCCCACGTGCCGCCGTGATGGCTCCAGAGCGCACGATGCTGCAGGACCAGGCGGTCGGCGGGGACGCCGTCGGCCAGCAGCAGACCGGCTGCGCCGAAGGTGCCCCAGTGCTTGGCTCCGCACCCGCACTGCACCCACGCGTCCGACGGATGCGTGGCGCGCGGCGGGTGGGTCACACCCTTACCCTAGGCACGCGGGCCGACGTCAGTCGCCGTCGGCGTCGAGGGTGTCGATCTGGCAGATGACGCTGCCGGCGCCGATGGTCTGACCGACGATGGCGCTCAGGCCGTGCACGCGGCCGGCGCGGTGCGCCACGAGGGGCTGTTCCATCTTCATCGCCTCGAGGATGACGACGAGGTCGCCCTCCTCGATGAGCTCCCCGTCGGCGACGGCGACCTTGACGATCGTGCCCTGCATCGGTGAGGCCAGGGCGTTGCCGCCGACGCTTCCGACGGCGGTGCGGTTCCCCGAGCGGCGCGCCGGCCGCTTGGGGGTGCGGGGCCGCGCACCGAAGCTGAGCCCCGCGGGGAGGACCACCTCGAGGCGCTTGCCACCGACCTCCACCACGACGCGCTCCATGGTTTCCTCCGGCGGCGTCGTGGTCGCTGCCGGTGTGGAGCGAGGGGCTGACGCGGAGCTGTCGCTGTCCAAGAGTGCCGTGAGCCGGGACGCGAACGCGGTCTCGATCCAGGTGGTGTGGATCGCGAAGTCCGCGCCCTCGGTGGTGGCGAAGTCGCCGTCGTGCAGGACGGCGCGGTGGAACGGGAGCACCGTGGGAATGCCGGTGACCTCCGCCTCGCCGAGCGCGCGGCGGGCGCGCTGCAGGGCCTCGGTGCGGGTGGCGCCGGTGACGATGATCTTCGCCAGCATCGAGTCGAACGCGCCGGAGATGACGTCGCCGGCCACGACGCCGGAGTCCACGCGCACACCCGGGCCGCTGGGCCAGCGCAGCGTCGCGATCCTGCCGGGAGAGGGGAGGAAGTTGCCGAACGGGTCCTCGCCGTTGATGCGGAACTCGATCGAGTGGCCGCGGGTGGTGACCTCGGTGTACCCGAGCGGTTCGCCGGCGGCGATACGCAGCTGTTCGCGCACCAGGTCCACACCCGAGATCTCCTCGGTGACGGGGTGCTCCACCTGGAGGCGGGTGTTCACCTCGAGGAACGAGATCGTGCCGTCGGTGCCGATGAGGAACTCGCAGGTGCCGGCGCCGCGGTAGCCGGCCTCGCGCAGGATCGCGATCGACGCGCGGCGCAGCTCGGCGTCCTGCTCGGGGGTGAGGAAGGGAGCCGGAGCCTCCTCGACGAGCTTCTGGTGCCGCCGCTGCAGCGTGCAGTCACGGGTGGAGAGCACGACGACGGTGCCGAAGTTGTCCGCGAGGCACTGGGTCTCGACGTGGCGGGGTCGGTCCAGGAAACGCTCGACGAAGCACTCGCCACGTCCGAACGCAGCCGTCGCCTCACGGACGGCGGAGTCGAACTGGTCGTCGATCTCCTCGACGGTGCGGGCCACCTTCAGCCCTCGGCCACCGCCACCGAATGCCGCCTTGATGGCCACCGGGAGGCCGTGCTCGCGGGCGAAGCGGTGCACCTCACTCGCGTCGGCGACCGGGTCCGCGGTGCCCGCGACGAGGGGTGCGCCGGCGCGGTACGCGATGTGGCGGGCGCTGACCTTGTCGCCGAGGGCGTCGATAGCGTCCGGCGGGGGCCCGATCCACGTCAGACCGGCGTCGAGCACGGCCCGGGCGAACCCGGCATTCTCCGAGAGGAAGCCGTAGCCGGGGTGGATCGCGTCCGCGCCCGAGCGGCGGGCGACGTCGAGGATCTTCCCGACATCGAGGTAGGTCTCCGCCGCGCGGACGCCACTGAGGGCGTAGGCCTCGTCGGTGAGGGTGACGTGCAGGGCGTCGCGGTCGGAGTCGGCGTAGACGCCCACTGACTCGATGCCGGCGTCGCGGCAGGCGCGGGCCACCCGGACTGCGATCTCGCCACGGTTGGCGATGAGCACCTTGCGCAACGGCCTGAGATCCGATGCGGTCGCCGTGCTCGTCGTCATGCACTCTCCTCGGTCGGGCGGCGCCGGATGGCGTCGATCCACGCTAGTACCGCCGTGATGGTGGTCCCAACCATCGCCGCGGGCGTGGTGCAAGTCTGTCCGACGGACCAAGGAGCCCTCCCCGGCCTTGTAGGTTTCGCACAAGTTGAGTTGTCGTTCAGACGCGCTGTGACACCCACCGTAGTTCGAGACGTACAAAGGCGCGACGTTCCTGACCGAGTGTCGGGTCTCGGCCTCGCACTCGTCGGGGGGAGCGCAACCCCTCGACGGCCGATCGCGCGACGGCGTTCGCGTGATGGCCGGTCGCGCGACGGCGTTCGCGTGCTCGGTTACACCAGCTGATACGGGTGCCGGCGGCCGATACGGGTGCCGGCGGCCGATACGGGTGCCGGCGGCCGATACGG
>JAENWO010000351.1 GCA_016649925.1 Actinomycetales bacterium | reverse complement strand
GATCGGTGGCCCAGGCCACGACCCTCCTCGAGGGCGCGAGGCGCCTGTCGGGCCCGCCTCAGGTGGTCGTCCGCCGGCGCTTCGGGCGCCGAGTGTCCCCTCGCGTGGTTTTTCGGTATCATCTCTGTGGCGCAGCGTGACCTCGGTCGGTAGCGCCCATCGCACCACCCTCTGTTCACACCCTCGTTTCCCAGGAGTGCATCGGTCGGGTGCGACATCTGGGGTCCTCAGGCAGGACGAGTGCCCCAAAACCTCATCAGGCGGCGGACCGGCTCACCGGGACGGCCGTGCGCGTGAGGCAGCAGACCACAGGTGCGTCAGCACGAGGAAACAGCGAGGAGCACACACGCATGGCGAAGAAGTCCAAGATCGCTCGCGACGCACAGCGTCGCGTGATCGTGGCACGGTACGCCGAGCGCCGCGCCGAGCTGAAGAAGGCGTCGGTCAACCCGCACCTCTCCGACGCCCAGCGGGACGAGGCGCAGCAGGCGCTGCACGCACTGCCGCGCAACGCCAGCCCCACGCGCCTGCGCAACCGGGACGCGGCCGACGGTCGTCCCCGTGCCTTCAACCGCAAGTTCGGACTCTCCAGGATCAAGCTCCGTGACATGGCACTGCGCGGCGAGCTGCCGGGCGTGACGAAGTCCAGCTGGTAACAGACGCAGAACCCCACGCAGCAGAACTAGGCAGGAAAGCAGACATGAAGAAGGACATCCACCCGGAGTACCACCCGGTTGTGTTCCGCGACATCTCGGCGGACTTCTCGATCCTGACGAAGTCCACCGTGAACTCCTCGACCACGATCGAGTGGGAGGACGGCAACACCTACCCGGTGGTCGACGTCGACATCTCCTCCGCTTCGCACCCGTTCTACACGGGCAAGCAGAGGATCATGGACACCGCGGGTCGCGTCGAGAAGTTCCGTCGTCGCTACGCCAAGGTCGGCGACGTGTTGGTCGACGAGCAGGCCTGAACTTTCTGCCGGCAGCCCGCTCGCGCGGGACGACGGCGGTTCACGTGTCACGCTCCGGCGTGAGGCAGCAATGATCGAGACGATGCTCAACCCACGACAGAAGGGGAGGCAGTACTGATGGCAGTTCCCAAGCGCAAGATGTCGCGTAGCAACACGCGTTCACGCCGTTCGCAGTGGAAGATGGTCGCCGCGGACCTCGTGCCTGTCCGCGCCGGCGGGCGCGAGGTCAAGGTGCCCCGGCGCCTGGCTCGCGCCGTCGAGCGCGGTCTGGTCGACGTCCAGGACTGATCCACGCAACGCACTCGAAGGCCGCCCCCCCAAGACGGGTGGGCGGCCTTCCTGCATCCTCGAAGAATGTGTGCCCGGCCCCTACGTGTCAGGGCGAGTTGAGGCCAGATCGATCCAGGCCATGGAGCGGGTGACGGGAATCGAACCCGCACCATCTGCTTGGAAGGCAGAGGCTCTACCATTGAGCTACACCCGCGTGTCTGGCCCCAGAAGGGTACCCGGTTCCCACCGGTGGCGGGTTCACCTAGACTCTGCCGCGGTCCACCTGCGGGTAGGGCCACCGGGATGTGGCGCAGGTTGGTAGCGCGTCCGCTTTGGGAGCGGAAGGTCGTGGGTTCGAATCCCGCCATCCCGACGATATGTCGATGTTGCAGGACGTCGGACACCCCTCGGGGCCGGCACCCTCGGGGGGTTGCGTGGCGTTCCGCGCCGTACTCGCGCTGACTTAGAGGTGCCGCGCTCGGGGTGACTTAGAGGTCTTGCGGTGAGCTAGAGGTCCACGAGCCACTGACTCACCGCGAGTCGCCTTGTTCGCCGGAAAGCCCCTGACTCGTCACGGCCCGGCAGCCCGCAGGCGGCGCCGGCCCCTGCGGGTCTGCTGGCCGGACGCCGAGGGCATCGCCGAGGGTGACGTCCGGCCCACGACCCACCTGGGTGGCGGCACCGCGGTCCCGTCTGGTCGGGCGACCTCGCGCGCCGAGCCTGACGGGATCGCACCCGCGCTGACGACGTCGGTCGCGGGTGACGCGGTGGCGTAGCATTGGTCCGGCTGTTCGCCCGGATGCGCCCCTGCATGCCCGCGAGCCGATGAACGAACGGGTGCGCGTGACAGGACATCGCCCGCCCGTCCCAGACACCATGAGTGGAGTGCACGTAGTGAAGAGCGCCGTCGAGAACGTTGAGCCCACCAGGGTCAAGCTGACCGTGGAGGTCCCGCTGGAGGAGCTCAAGGGAAGCCTGGACCACGCCTACTCCCACATCGCGGAGCAGGTGTCGATCCCCGGCTTCCGCAAGGGCAAGGTCCCGCCGCGCATCATCGACCAGCGCGTGGGTCGCGCGGCGGTGCTCGAGCACGCGATCAACGACGCCGTCCCCGGCCTCTACCGCAAGGCGCTGTCCGAGACGGACCTCCGTCCGCTCGGGCAGCCCGAGATCGAGGTCACCTCGGTCCCCGGCCTGAGCGACGACGCCGCCGAGCTCGTCTTCACCGCCGAGGTGGACGTACGTCCCGTGATCACCCTGCCCGAGCTCGACGACTTCACCGTGACGGTGGAGGACCTGGACGTCACCGAGGACGACGTCGCGGAGCGGCTGACCACGTTGCGCGAGCGTTACGCCTCCCTCGTCGGCGTGGACCGCGCCGCGGTGGACGGCGACTTCGTCACCCTCGACCTCAGGGCGAGCATCGGTGAGGATGAGGTGGATTCCGTATCCGGTGTCTCCTACCAGATCGGCTCCGGCAACATGCTCGAGGGTCTGGACGAGGCGCTCACCGGGCTGTCCGCGAACGAGACCGCCACGTTCACGGCTCCCCTCGCCGGTGGCGAGCACGCCGGCGAGGACGCCGAGGTCACCGTCACCCCGACGGCGGTCAAGGAGCAGGACCTGCCCGAGGTTGACGACGACTTCGCCCAGATTGCGTCCGAGTTCGACACGATCGACGAGCTGCGCGAGGACCTGCGCACCCAGGTCGCCGACGCGAAGTCGAACAACCGCGCCGTCCAGGCCCGCGACCAGCTGCTCGAGCACCTGCTCTCCACGACCGACTTCCCGCTGCCGAACGGCGTCATCGAGGCGGAGATCCACCGTCATCTCGAGAACGAGGGCCGCCTCGAGGACGACACGCACCGTGAGGAGGTCCGCGTCGAGGCCACCGACACGCTGCGCCGCCAGCTGCTGCTCGACACGCTCGCCGAGCAGGTCGAGGTCAAGGTCGGCCAGAATGAGCTCGTCGAGTTCCTCGTCCGCACCGCCCAGCAGTACGGCATGGAGCCGAACGAGTTCATCACCTCGGCCGACAAGAACGGCCAGATCCCGATGTTCGTCGCCGAGCTCTCCCGCAACAAGGCCCTCGCCGTCGCGCTCCGCAAGGTCAACGTCGTGGACAGCACCGGTTCGAGCGTCGACCTGAGCGACTACGTCGGTTCCGACGACGAGGACGCCGTGGAGCGGGCGATGGCCGAGGCGATGGCCCAGGCGTCCACCGTCGAAACCATCGACGTCGAAACCATCGACGTCGAAACCATCGACGTCGAGACCGTCGACGTTGACGTTGACGTCGACGTCGAGACCGTCGCGGACGAGGTCGAGGCCGTCGAGGTCGCGTCCACGGACGCCGGCGACGCCGTCGAGGGCGAGCCCGCCG